>JAQTVL010000501.1 GCA_028706835.1 Phycisphaerae bacterium
TTGCAGGTCCGCGCCGCCTACCTCAGCGAAGACGGCCGGGCTGAAGATTTTCACGCCCGACGACCCCGAGGCCGAGCCGCCGGCCGAAACCGCCTCCGACCGGCTGCATGAACGGTTATGCACCCTTCAGATTCGCCTTCCTTGACCCCCGCGCCGGCCGCCCCTATAATCGCCGCTTTGGGTCCCCGAAGGTGAGACTCGCCAATGCTCCGATGGAATGGGATCATCGTGCCGATCGGCCTGGCTGCGCTCGCAGTCGGCGGGGGCTGCTATCGGTCGAGCAAGCCGGCGCCGCTGCCGCCGCAGACGCAGACGTTTGCGACCATCGATAAGCTCGTCAACCAGGTCGAGGCCATCCCCGACGCCGCCAAGCGCGATGAGCTGATGGGCACCATCGAACGCATCCGCGGACAGCTCACGTTCGGCCAGGTGAAGATGCCGCCGGCCGCCAGGCTGCTGCTGGCCAAGGACATCCAGATTCTGCCGATGACGCAGGTGGCCGACTGGAACAACGACGGCACGCCGGACGGGTTCGAGGTGCAGATCGAGGCGTTCGACCACTTCGGCGACCCGACCAAGCTCGTCGGCAAGCTCTACTTCGAGCTCTACGCCTATCGCCAGGCCCACGCGGACCGCCGCGCCCTCCAGCGCACCGCCTACTGGGAAGTGAATATCGAGACGGTCGACGACTGCCTGCGCTACTGGGACCGGTTCGAGCGAGCGTATCACTTCAACCTGGTCTGGCCGACGGTGCCGGAGGCGGGGCGGAAGTACATCTTCCAGGTCACCTACGTCGCGCCGTGGGGCGAGGTGCTCGAGGCCCAGCGGACGCTGACGCGGACGCGATAGAGAAATGGGTACAGCAACAGGGCCCGCCGGATTTCCGACGGGCCCGTTCCATGCGCCTGGTCAGATCATTTCGGCTGGGTGGCCGGGGCCGCGTCCAACTGCTGCCTCATTTGCTGCTGCATCTGCCCGCCCTGCCCGCCGCGTTCCTGCGAAACGTAGACGTTGATCACCATGTTGATCCAGCCCTGGTCCGCTTCGCGCTTCTGTCCTGCCTGCTGCTGTGGCGCGCCGACCAACGTTTGGACAGCCGCCCCGCGGTCCGCATCCGCCTGGCCCTTGGGCTCAACCGATGGCTTGACGGCGACCTGCGAGTCAGGCTGGGTTGTCGCCGCGACGCCAGCGGCGGTCCCGGTGCTCGGCTCCGCGGCGGCCGGCTTCTCGAACCGCGACGGCAGCCTCGGCTCGTCGCCGGGCGTCTTGGCTGGCTGGGCAGTCACCACAATGGGTGCGCCCACCGTCGGCTGGGTGGCCGGCGGAACGTCTGCCCGCTCCGGGCCACGCCGCGGCTGATCGACAAACTTGGCGACAGCCTTCGGTCCGGCGAAAGCAGGGCTCGCGCTTGGACGCATCGAATCAGCCGTGGGTGCCAGCGGCGTGACGCGCGCCGGCGAAACCGGTGTGGCCGGTGGGGGCGGCGGGGCCACCGCAATCACTACTCCCGGCGACTGCCCTGCCACATCAGGCCGACTGGCCGTCGATTGTCCCGCATTCACCGCGACCCGGCCGTCGCCCTTGCCCAGCATCGAACCAGCCGGGCCGCCCGGAGCAGCGGATCGGCTCTGGCCCCGCCCGCCGCCAAAGCCGCCGGCGGACGCGACTTCGGCGTCCGGATAGTCCAGCTTGCCCTGCCCGAGCGTGTCCCGGGCGATCTCCTCCGCCTCGCGGATTTGCCGGGTGGTGTCAGCCGACGCCGCATTGCTGTTGCGAAGCTGCATCCGCGCCTGGCCGTTGGACCGCTTGTCCACCTCGGCGACGACCTGCTCGGCGACATTTCGCCGGGCGCGGAAGAACACTTTTTCCTCGTGATCCGCCGCCTTGAAGTTCTGCCCGGCCTTGCCCTCCAGCAGGAACTGGTGATCGTCAGCCGTCAGCTTGTCGGTGTTCTTCAACTGGTCCGCCGGGACGACGCCGTTCTCCTCGAGTTTCTTGCGGACGTCGCTGACCATCTGCCTCTGCTCGGCGACGGAGTTGGTCGCCACTTCCACGACCACCGGCTCCTGCTCAAACGCGTAGTTCTTCACCGCCCCGGCGGTGACCGACCCCCGCAACAACTGCACGGCCATCGGGGAGGCGTCGCGTTCCTTGGCGCGGTCCTCAAGGCTCTTATCCTTCCCAGCGAGGCTCACGCGGTCCGCCACATCCTGCTTCTTTAGCTCGTCAGCCGGCGTCTTGCCGTCGGCCTCGGCGATGGCCGCCTTGCCGGCGTCCTTCCGCCCCGCTTCTTCCTTCACGTCGAGCCTCTCACCGCCGACAGCCGGGGCATCGGGTGCCGCGGGACGCGGCGCGACCGCGACGTTCTCCGGGTTGGCGTCAGCCGGCAGCCCCTCGGGCAGCTTGCCGTCCTTGGCCAGTTTCTCCATCGGGCTGTCGCCCGGGACCGCGCCCAGCCGGCTATCCTCCGAAGGCGAGGAGAGCGGCCAGATGTTCACATGCCGCCAGACGGTGTAGCCGACCGTCGCGACGATCGTCAGCATCGCGGCCGCCGTCGCCACGCGGATGAACCGAATCCACAGGCCGGCGCGAGCCGCCAGGCCGGAGCCGTGCAGCAGCGAGCGCCGCTCCAACTGCTCGCGAATCGCCAGCCGAACCGACACCGGGGCCTTGGCCCGCGGCAGTTGGCTGACCAGACGCTTCACCTCCGCCAGTTCCTCCAGCTCAAGCCGGAGAGCAGGCTCAGCCGCCAGCCGCCCCTCAAGCTGCGCCGCCTCGTCGGGCGGAAGTTCGCCGTCGAGGAAGGCAGAGAGTCGCTCGTTCAGGTTGTCAGGCTGCGTCGTCATGATAAATCCAGCTTTCAGCTCTCAGCCATCAGCTATCAGCCAGCGGAAAACCAATTCCGAAAGCTCAAAGCTGACCGCTGACCGCTGACCGCTTCGTCCTCACATAGGCACTATCGGCCGAAGCTTGACCTTCAATTCGTTACGAGCCCTGTGCAGCCGGCTCTTCACGGTGCCCAGCGGCACGTCGAGGATTTCGGAAATCTGGGCGTAATCGAAACCCTCGATGTCCTTGAGCACGAGCACCGACCGGAATTCCTCATCGAGCTCCGACACCGCCTGGGCCACCTGCCGGCCGCGCTCATCCCGCTCCAGGACTTCCGGCGGGGACTCCTCGCGACTGTCCGGCGGCTCGATCGAGGTCGGCTCGCCGTCGTCGCGGCCGTCGCCGCCAACCTGGGCGTCAAGCGAGATGAACCGCACCCGCTGCCCGCGGCGGCGCTTGCTGATCGCCAGGTTCACCGCGATGCGGAACAGCCAGGTGTACACCTGGGCCTGCCGGCGGAAGTCGGCGATGTGCTCCAGCGCCCGCAGGAAAACGTCCTGGGTGATATCCTGCGCGTCTTCATGCCGCCCGGACAGGCGGAACACCAGGTTGTAAACGCGATCCTGATATCGCTCGACCAACCCCTCGAACGCGGTCATGTCGCCATCCTGGCAACGAGAGACCAGTTCGTGGTCAGCCGTCAGGGCGCCAGCCATATCAGCCGGCCCTGCCCCGACATTCAATTTGACGCCTGGGCTGTTCAAAAGGTTCCTTGAAAATCATCAGGGCTGACGCATGACCAACTTGGACAATTCGATAGCGCCACAGTTCACCCCACCGTTCGAGCCGCGAGCGGAAGCTCGCGGGTGGTCAGGTCAGCCCCGGGGCGTCCAACGCACCCGCGAGCTTCCGCTCACGGCTCGAGTTCCGTTGGCGATTCCATATCCAGCAGGCGGCGCTTCATCTTCACGCCGTCGTCAGCCGAGAACCCGCCGAGCCCGCCGTCGCTACGGACCACGCG
>JAQTVL010000502.1 GCA_028706835.1 Phycisphaerae bacterium
GATTCCGGCGTGCGGTTCCAGGAGGACGGGGAATATACGATCCTGGTTCCGGGCAAGGAGATCGACCTGGCCAAGGCGGCGGCGACAACCGCCCGGCGAATCGCCGACACTCTGCCGCTGACCACGTTCGAGTTGGCGGTGGACACGGAATACGAGATTCAGTTCCTGGTCAGCGGCAGCAAGAGGCCGGCAGTGCTTGCGGTGCGGGTGCGGACGGCCAAGCCGCCGGTCGCGACCCAACCGGAAGTTACGCCGACGAAACCGCCGGACTACACGACGCCACACCTGCCGCCGGACGACACGACGCCACACCTGCCGCCGGGGGTCGTGATTCCGAGGTAAGAACGTGTCCCGCCGTTCAGTTCCAGTGGCCGGGCTCGTACTTCCAGCCACGCTGGGTCTTCACCCACGTGTCGGGCGTCCAGCGGGCATTGGGCTTCGGACACTCGGCGTAGTGGCCCTTGACCCACGTGTGCCGATGGTGGCCGTTGTCCCAGGAGTAGTAGCCTTCGATCCAGACGTGGTTCGGGCTCGGCCGGGACGGAATCCGCTCGACGATCATCGGCGGCGGGGCCTTCTCCACGACGATCACTTCCGTTGGCCTGGGCTCGACGATCACGGCCCGCGGCCCAGACTCGTACCGATCGTGCCGCGGACCTCGCCGTCGCTCGCCCTCCAAACGGTCATGGTCGCAACCGGCGACCCACAGCAGCGCACCCGCCAGCAGGCCGGCTGACAGCAGGACAGCTAGACTCGTTCTCATCGCGACTCCTCTCCCAATAGGCGTAACACCAGCCAGGGCGTCCCCGGCGTTGAGACCTAATCCTAGCATCGTTCCATCCGATTCTTCAAGGGCCAACGGCGGGCGGGCGGCGGCAGGGGTTCGCAGAGGGGGATTTGGCACGAGGATTGCGTCCTAACCTATTACACTTATTACGGTTACGACATTGCATCCCTAATGGGGTTTCAAAAGAAGATTTGAAATCGCCCCAGCGAAACGTTAATATGAGGGCCGCGCTGCGCTGGGAGAAATGCGAAGTTCAGCCGGCTGAAACTGCCGACTGGTCCTCCGGATTCACGGTAGCCCATGTTGGGAGTCGAGAATGCGACGGTTCGAGGTCCCCAGCAAGCCAGAGCGTCCGGGTAGTTATCAGTGCCGCAGCTGCGGGCATGTGCTTCAGGGTGTGACGATGGCGACCCTGCCCCCCTGCCCGCTCTGCGGCGCGACTGAGTTTGCGCGTCTGCCCATGGAAATAGCGCCGGCCAAATAGAGGTGCTTTCGACCGGGCTGACGATCGCAAATCCCCTGACGCACCGTTGCCGCCGGATAGCCGGCCTGTTGCCATTGTCTTTTCAACCCGCCTTGCGGAGCCCGTGGTGGGACCCTCTCCCCGATCACGCAAACCTGCAATCTTGCCCGTCGATGGCCCGATGACCGTGGCGTTCGTCTCGCTCGGCTGCCCGAAGAATCTCGTCGACAGCGAGAAGATGCTCGGCCTGCTGGCTGAGCAGGGCATCGCCCCGACGCCGGAGCCGGCAGACGCCGACGTGATCGTCATCAACACCTGCGGCTTTCTGGAGGCAGCCAAGCGCGAATCGCTGGACGCGATCGCGGCGGCGGCCCGGATGAAGCGCGCCGGCGGACGGACGCGGCGGATCGTCGTCGCGGGCTGCCTGGCGACGCGGATGGGGCGCGAGATCCTCGACCACGTCCCGGATGTCGACGCGATCGTGGGGGTGGCCCAACGGGATGACATCGTGGCGGCGGTGAGGGGGACACAAATAGACGGGGAGATGGGGAGACGGGGAGACGGGGAGAAGAGGCGTTCGGTTTCTATGTCGCCCCGTCGTCCCGTCCCCGTGTCTCCCCGTCGCTTTTTTCCTTCGGACACCGCGCGCCTCCGGCTGACGCCGCGACATTATGCCTATCTGCGGATCAGCGAGGGGTGCAACCGCGGCTGCTCGTTCTGCACCATTCCGTCGATCCGCGGGCCGCTGCGGTCCAAGCCGATCGGGCAGATCGTCGCGGAGGCCCGCGAGCTGATCGCAGACGGGGCTTTGGAACTGAACCTTATTGGCCAGGACACCACCAGCTACGGCAGCGACCTCGGCGCGGCGGCGCCCCGGCTGCCCGCCCTGCTCCGCCGGCTGGACCGGCTGCCGGGCGTCCACTGGCTTCGGCTGCTCTACGCGTATCCGAGCGACTTCTCCGACGAGATCATCGAGGCGATCGCTGGTTCGCGGCACGTGCTGCCGTACATCGACCTGCCGCTTCAGCACATCAACGACCGCATCCTGGGCCTGATGCGCCGCCGGGTGACCCGTGCCCGCACCGAGTCGCTGCTGGAAAAGCTGCGGGCCCGCATTCCGGGCGTCACGCTGCGGACGACGTTCATCACGGGCTTCCCGGGCGAGACCGACGCGGAACACCGCGAGTTGCTCCGGTTCGTCGAGGATTTCGGATTCGACATGTTGGGCGTCTTTAGCTATTCTCTTGAGGCTTCGACAGCGGCTGGGCGACGGACCGATCAGATTCCTGAGCCTGTCATGCAGGCCCGCCGCGATGAACTGATGGCTGCCCAGCAGCAGGTCGTCCACCGCCGCAACGCGGGGCTGATCGGCGAAACGGCGACGCTGCTGATCGACCGCGCTGTCGGCGACAGCCTGTTCGTCGGGCGGACCGTCCGACAGGCGCCGGAGGTCGATTCGGTAACGGCGCTGCGGGCGACGCCCGGCCGAACGCTTCGCCCGGGGCAACTGCTGCCGGTGCGAATCTCCGGCTATCGCGGCTATGACCTGGTCGCGGAGCCGGCGGGCGAGTGCCTGGCTGAGACGCGACAACTGCCCGGCGACCTGATGCCCATCTATCAGCCAATGGGCGGTTCGTAGTGCCGCCGTAAGGCGGTCGCGTTCAGATGCCCTGACGGGCACACTGCGAACAAGAAGCGGATCGCGCCGCCGTGAACTGATCGCTGAAAGCTGAATGCTGAAAGCTGATTTTCGAACCATGAAAGCCCGTCTTCCCAACCTGATCACGTCCGTCCGGTTCCTGCTCGCGCTGGTGTTCGCGGTGCTGATGGAGAACTATCACTTCGGCCGAGGCAACGTCCACGTTCTCGACTGGGCGTTCGGCATCTTCTGCTTCACGGCTGTTACCGACATCCTCGACGGCTACCTGGCGCGGCGGTGGAAGCAGGAGTCGACGTTCGGGCGAATCGTCGATCCGCTGGTGGACAAGGTGCTGGTGATCGCGGCGTTCCTGTATCTGGCCAGCAACCACTTCGCCGAGTTGAAGAACGGCGCCCTGGTCAACGCCTCCGGCGTGGCGGTGTGGATGGTGGTGCTGATCCTGGTCCGCGAGTTGCTGGTGACCGGGCTGCGGGGCTTCAGCGAGTCGCAGGGGCTGTCGTTCAAGGCGACCATCCCGGGCAAGATCAAGATGTTCGTGCAGTGTGTCTCCGCGGGCACAGCCATGATCGTCACCGCACACCAGCCGGCGTTCCTGAACTTCGCCCCGTGGGCCATCGAGTTCCGCCAGGCGACACTGTGGGCGATGGTCGTCGTGACGACGTTCTCGATGCTGGTGTACATCGAGCGGGCGAGGATGCTGCTGACCGTCGCCATGCGCGGCCCGGAGAAGAACTCGCCCGCCGCGAAGGAAAAACCCCCGCTCACGTGACGGAACGAAGGCGTCCTCGCGAGCTTTCTTCTGGTTTTGAGGTCCCCCATGTCACGCCGCTGGTTCGCACCGTTTGCATTTGGCGCACTCCTGCTGCTCCCCGCGCTGCTCTGCTCGGCCGCCGCGACGACGCAGCCCGCGACGACGCAGCCGCAGCGCGTCATCACTGCC
>JAQTVL010000503.1 GCA_028706835.1 Phycisphaerae bacterium
GAACCAGCGAATGGCCACCCGGTACAGCCGGGCGTTTCGGACCGCGGCCACGCGGCGACTCCGCAGGATGGCCGTGAGGATGTGGTACTCGTTCAGGTTCGACATCATGGTGGCGACCGCCCCGACGAAGGCGATCAGTATCGTGCGGGCCCAGGCGTTCGCCGCCAGGTTCCAGTCGCCGTGCGGCGAGCCGACAAACCAGTGAATCGCTTCTTTCGTGTGCCGGGCGAGGGCGCCGTCGCCGGGGTTGACCGCCAGGCCCAGGCTGTCCGCCGCGGCCCAGACGATCAGCAGGTTCACCGGCAGCGGCACGAACGTCGACGCCAGCGACATGTAGAGCACCAGGAACATGAACATCCGCAGCCGGAACCCGGCTACCGTGTCGCCCAGGCCAAAGGCGTTGTAGCGCATCAGCACGTAGGCGGCGATCAGCCAGATCGCGAACAGCACGAACCACCGCGTCAGACTGACCTGCACGCCCACCGACTCGGGGTGGACGAGCAGTTGCCCGTCGATCACCTCGGTCGACGGCGGTGCCAGTCTGTCGCGTTCACTTGGCAAGAAGCCCGTCCTTCATCTGGTGGACCACGTCGGCGACGTCGGCTGCCGACTGGCTGTGCGTGATCATCACGGTCGTCTGGCCGAACTGGTCGTGCAGCCGGCGGATCAGGTCGAGGATGCGGTGCGAGTTGTCCGAGTCAAGGTTCCCGGTCGGCTCGTCGGCCAGCAGCAGCGGCGGCCGGCCGATCATCGCCCGGGCGATCGCAACCCGCTGCTGCTCGCCGATGGAGAGCTGCCCCGGGCGGCGTCTCGCCTGCCCGGTCAACCCGACCAGTTCGAGCATCTCCGCGGGAGTGGTGCGGGTGTCGACGCCGCGGAGCCGAGCGGCCAGCTTGACGTTCGCCAGCGCCGAGATCGACGACAGCAGGTTGAACCGCTGGAACACGAATCCGACGACTTTGCGGCGAATCATCGTCTGCTGGCCGGCGGACAGGTCGTGAATCGCCTTGCCGACCAGCGTCACCTGTCCGGCGTCCGGCTTCATCATCAGCCCGAGGATGTGCAGCAGCGTGCTCTTGCCGCAGCCGCTGGGACCCATGATGGCGACGAACTTGCCGGCGGGTACACAGAGATCAAGGCCGCGCAACACCGGCGTGACCACGCCGTCGCCGCGGTAGGACTTTTGGACGCCGAGAGCCTGGATTGCCAAATCGGTCATTCTTCACTCATACCCCAGCGCCGTCACCGGGTCCTGCCGCACGGCCACCCAGGCGGGGTACAGGCCGCTCAGGATTCCGCCGATCAGGCCTGTCAGAACGCCAGCCAGGATGTAGTGCCAGTTCATGTCCACCGTGAGCAGAGGTTTCAGCCGGACGATCGCGGCCTTGCCGGCGAAGCTCATGCCGAGGCCCACCGCCGTGCCGACCAGCGACAGGATCATCGACTCGGCCAGCACGACCCAGATGATGTAAAGGTTGCCCGCGCCCAGCGACTTGAGGATGCCGATCTCCCGCGTCCGCTGGAGCACCACGGTGTACATGATGACCAGCACGAACAGGAACGCGACCGTGAGCACGACGGCGGAGGTGATTTCCGTGTATTGCGGGATGATCGCCCACAACTCGGTCAACATGCCGCTGTATTCCTTGACCGTCATCACGTTGCCGCCGAGCTCGCGGGCCAGCGTGTCGCGGGCCACCTTCGGGTCCATGCCGTCGCGAAGCTTGACCAGCAGGAACGTCGCGCCGCCGGGCGACTCGTTCACGTAGCGCACCGTCGACACCGGCGCAAACACGCGGACCGTCACGCCGGTCGGGACGATCCCGACGATCCTGAACCGCCGGCCGCCCCAGGCGTCGATCTCGTCGCCGACCGCGAGCTTTGCGAACGTGGCCAGCCGCTGGTCGATGACAAGTTCCTGTGCGGCGGCGATGGTCGCATTGTCCGCGGCGTCGGGCTGCGTGCCCGGCGAACTCTCGCTGCCGGCCGTCCTGCGAAGGATGTCGAACAGTTGCCGCTCCTGGCCGGCCGGCTCGCGGAACAGTTGGCCCGCCACCGGCGGGCGGGGGCAGAAGAAGTCCCAGTCAGCCGGCCGGATGCCGAAGACGGTCTGTAGATCCTTGGCCTTCTTCTCCGCGCCGACTTTGTTCACCGTCATCATCGCCCGGTAGACCGGTGCGACGCGGGCGCAGACCGGCTGGCCGTCGATCTGGAGCCGCAGTGCCTTGGCTACGTGCTTTTCGGAGAACGGGGCGCCTGCCATGACGCTGTTCCAGTCGCGCGGCGTGACCAGGAAGTCGGCATTGATGGCCTGGCCGCGGACGGTGATCTCGTCGAGCGAGCCGTTGGTCAGCCCGAGCAGTGTGACCAGCATGGCCACGCCGATGCCGACGGCGAGCGCGGACAGGGCGCTGCGGATCTTGTGGTGGAGCAGGTTGGCCAGGGCGAGAAGCACGTTCACTCCTGAGAGAAAACCGAGACGGACGAGGGCGCCGCTGAGGCGCTGAGGGCGCTGAGCAGAGAGAAGAATTCAGAATTCAGGAGCCAGAATTCAGAATAACGGCACGAGTGTGCGGTCGATGCCTTCTATTCTGACTCTGGCTCCGACTTCTGAATTCTCTTTCCTCAGCGTCCTCAGCGCCTCAGCGGCGCACTCCAATTTCCCGCACTCACTCCAGCTCCGCGATCAACTCCGCCAAACTCTGCACGACCAGGTCGGCTTTGTCCGCGTACGGCGGCCGGGGGCCCTGGTGGATCAGGCAGGTCGGACAGCCGGCGGCCTGGCCGGACAGGATGTCGAACAGGAAATCGCCGACGACCAGGGTTTCCGCCGGCGACACGCCCATGGTGCGGCACAGCCGGAGGACCGGTTCGGGGTTGGGCTTATTCGGCCCGTCCTCGCGGGTATGGATGGCGTCGAAATCGATCGCGAACTTCGCGCAGAATGCGTTGACTGACACCCGGCTGTTGCGGGTGAGCAGGGCGATGGGGATTCGCCGGCCCGTCAGGTGGCCGATCAGGTCCGCGGCGCCTGGCGAGAGCTGGCATCGCTCGGAGGCGTCGGCTTCGTGGCGGGCGAGGATGGCGTCGGCCCGCCCGCGCTGCTCGGGGGGCATGGCCTCGAGGGCTTCGAGCACGGGCGTGCCGCCGGGGATGCCGATCTCGGCCTTGATGAGGTCGAAGTCGAGCACGGGCACGGTGAGCGTGCCGTCCATGTCGAAGATGATCGCCCGGATGGGTGGCAGTTTTGCCATGGGAACTCGTTATAATCGCGGATAAGGCCTGCAACTCGGCCTGTTCGCAAGCGGGCATGATACGCGAGAGGGTAGCGATTGTCGAATTCGGAATGCGGAATTCGGAATGCGGAATGAGCGTCGCATGATGAACTCCTCGCCGTTTGTGGAGTGCGGTGGCGCAGCTACCGCTTTGGCGCGGCCCATAGCGAGCCCTTTGCCCAAAGCGGGGCCTTCGTCCCCGCACTCCAAGGCGGGCCGCGCCCGCGAAGAAATACAAGGCGCCGTCAGCGTTGCTGCATTTCCTGAACTGCTTTTCGTCGCGGTTCTTCTCCTCGCGCCGGCCATTGCATCCGCCCAGGCTACCTGGGCGGACAAGAACTGGTCGACTCGCCGGATGGTGATCGTCGATGTCACCAAGCCGACGCCGGGGGCCAAAGACGACGAGGTCGGCGTCGCGGAACTGCCCACCGACACGCTGGCCAGGCCCGACGGCTCGGACATCCGCGTGGCCAACGCGGCCGGCAAGTGGGTTCCGATGCAACTGCTCTCGGTCGGACCGGGCAGCGTGGCCCGGGTGGCGTTCGCGGCCGCTCTGGGGCGAAACGTCTAC
>JAQTVL010000504.1 GCA_028706835.1 Phycisphaerae bacterium
AGCCCAGCCAGACGATCTGATCGGAACCCCCCCCACCCCGCCATCGCTCAGGAGGCCCTGGAGTGGGAAAGGAGTGGGAAAGGGGTCACGATCTATTTACGACGGTCGGAAATAGTACGTGACCCCTTTCATTTCCTTCCGCCCGACGAACCCCGGATAGGCGCCCTACCCGCCCTTGATCCAACGCACCAGCAGCGTCACCAGCCAAGCGGCGAGCATCAGGAGCACCAGCCAAACCAGCGCCCGAGCCCAGATCGGACGCCGCGGGCGGTAAACCGGACCTTCGTCCGTGTCCCGGCCGCACTCCGGGCAGACCGACTGGTCGGCCGCCACCTCGGCGCCGCAAAACATACAGCGGCCCTCAAACCCCGGTTCGTCCTGTTTGTCCGGGTCAGCCATGGGCGTCTCCGCTTACGGCAGCCGATCCTTCAGCGTCGGCATCACGGGCATCTCGCCGGAGTCGGAACCGGCGGTCTTTTCCATCAGGCCATACTCGTCCGCCGTGAGCGTCCCGAACACGCAGCGGCCCTTCACGCCGCCGACCAGCAGCGACAGTTGGAACGCCGTGTTCGCATCGTTCTGGGCAGTCGTCAGCCGCTTGGCGGCGTCGACGGCCTTCTCCGGGCTGCCATACCGGGCGACAAACACCACCACGGGCGGGCGCTCTTTGGCGATCTCGTATTCGGCGACGACCATCTCGTCGTCGCTCTCCAGCCGGGTTTCCTGGTCCAGGGCGCTGTTGTAGGCGGCCAGCCAATGCCGCCCGAGGTAGTAGCGAACGGCGCTTTCCTTCTCGCCGCGGGCGGGCAGCGCGGTGACGAGGTCGCCCTTGCCGCCGGTGGCGGCGGGCAGTTTGGCGACAATCGCGCTGGCCAACTGCTGCATGGCGTCGGTGACGCTGTCCGGCTGAATCTTCGCCGTCCACACGCAGAGGAGGTACTCGCCCTTCCACACGAAGATCTGGTCGGCGCTGTCCGGCGCGTTGCCGCGGGCCTCGGTGCCGCCGCCGAACTTGAACTTGCACGGCTGGGCGGAATTCACGGTCAGCAGGCTATACGCATCCTTGGCCTTGGCGCAATGGAACAACTGAACGAACGCCTGCTTGCTCTCGTCCTTGTCGAGCTGGTACATCATGTCGGCGGCCCAGTCCACGCCGGCGGCCCGGTAGCCCGGCGCTTCCTTGTCCACCATCTTCTCCAGATCGTCGGGGGCGTGGAGCGTCACCTGATGCCCCTTGACCCACTTACCGACCTGGCCGGTCCGGGGGAACAGGCCCGCGACCTTCGCGTCCGTCGAGTCCAGCGAATCCCGCCCGACCAGGGGCGGCTCGACCGGGGTATCGAGCCTCGGCGGCGGGGTCGCCTTGGGCGTCTCCTTGCCGGCCATGCCGGGCATCGCCGGTTCTTTGCCCTGCTGCTTGGCCTTGCAGCCGCCCAGCACGATCGCCAGCATCGCGCTCATCGCCGCCGTCAGCATCCACGTCCGCTTCATGCCACGCTCCTTGAACAGGCGCGTCAACTCGTCGAGGGTCCCGGCGAACGCCGGTGGCCTACGATTATAAGTTCCGCCGCCCAACGTGCAATCGCTTTCGCAAATCGTCGCCGCCCCCTATAATGCTCCCCGCGTTCGACGGAGTGTCGTTCCATGATTATCACCATCGACGGCCCAGCCGGTTCCGGCAAGAGCACCGCGGCACGGCAACTGGCGGATCGCCTCGGCGTCGCCTACCTCGACACCGGCGCGATGTACCGCGCCGTCGCCCTGGCCGCGGTCCGCGCGGGCGTCGACCCGGCCGACGCCGACGCGGTCACGGCCGTCGCCCGGCGATCCGACATTCGCCTGATCTGCGGCCCGCGAGCCGCCCGAGTCTTCCTCGACGGGGTCGAGGTCTCCGACCAGATTCGCTCAGCCGACATCAGCGAGAGGACCAGCCTGCTGTCGCGGATCGCCGGCGTCCGGGCGGAATTGGTCGCCCGGCAGCGGCAGATCGGCAAGGACCTCGGCAGCCTTGTGACCGAAGGCCGCGACCAGGGCTCGGTGGTCTTCCCCGACGCCGACTTCAAGTTCTTCCTCGATGCCTCCCCCGAGGTCCGCGCACGGCGGCGATTTGACGAGATGCGAGCCCACGACCCCGGCCTGCGGTTCGAGCAGGTGCTCAGCCAGATCGTTTCCCGCGACGGCGCCGACAGCACGCGGGCCGTCGCCCCGCTGCTCGTGCCCGAAGGCGCCACCCGACTGGACACGTCCGACATGACCATCGCCGCGGTCGTCGACTGGCTGGCGCAACGCATCGGGAAGAAGGGCGCGTCGCGATGACGAATCCTTCCGATAAAGATAAGGCTGCCACCCCCGGCCGGCGCCCCGGCTTCATCGGCCGGCTGCACCATGCCTACTACATGTTCATGCGCCAAGGCTGCTGGTGGAGTTTCATCCTTGGCCTGAAAGGCCGGACGTTCGGCCATCGCATTGTGCCGCGTCGCGGCGGCGTGCTGCTGGTGAGCAATCACCAGAGCTACTTCGACCCGATGCTTGCGACGCTGGCCCTGCCGCGGCAGTGCAGCTACATGGCCCGCGAGAACCTGTTCAAGAATCCCGCGTTCCGCGTGCTCATCGAATCGCTGAACGCATTTCCCGTTCGCCGCGGCGAAGCCGACCTCCGCGCGATCAAGGAAACGCTCCGCCGGCTGCGAGATGGCTATGCCGTGCTGCTCTTCCCCGAGGGCACGCGCTCCGCCACCGGGATCATGGGCGAGATTCAGCCCGGCATCGCCCTGCTCGCACAGCGGGCCAAGGTGCCCGTCGTACCCGTCGCTATCGACGGCGCCTGCGACGTCTGGCCAAAGGGCGCCAAGTTCTTCCGCGGCGGCTCGATCCTGGTCAAGTATGGCCAGCCGTTCCCCGCGACTCAGGTCGCCACGATGCCGGCTGAGGAACTGGTCGCCGCCTGCCGACTGCGAATCCAGGTGCTGCTTGACGAGTTGCGGGCGATTCGCCGGCGCCGGCGTGATTGTTGAGTGCAGCCCCTACGCTATTCGTAGCGGTTTATCGCCCCCCCCTACGCCACAGATTGCGATTCTGACGCGGTTTCTATCGCTATTTCTGTCGCTTGTGAACCCACGTTGATTTTGCTAGAATACCGGGCTGGAAATCGGCCTGTCGAGGCCGGAGTTTCGGGCCTCTGCGAGCTGGGTTAGCCGACGGAAAGGATGCCGTGTGAGTCAGTTTGGCGGTGGCGACCGGGTCGAGGACCTCCTCATCGAAGAGGAGATGAAGGATTCGTACCTCACCTACGCAATGAGTGTCATCATGAGCCGGGCCCTGCCGGACGTCCGCGACGGGCTCAAGCCGTCGCAGCGGCGGATACTGGTCGCGATGAACGACCTCCAGCTCGGGCCGCGATCCAAGCACCGAAAGTGCGCCAAGATCGCCGGCGACACCTCCGGTAACTATCACCCCCACGGCGAAGCGGTCGTCTATCCCACCATGGTCCGCATGGGCCAGGTGTGGAACATGCGCTACCCGTTGGTCGATCCGCAGGGCAACTTCGGATCGATCGACGGCGACCCGCCCGCCGCCATGCGTTACACCGAGGCCCGCATGGCCGCACCGGCCATGGAGCTGATGGCCGACCTGAAGCTCGACACCGTCGACTTCGTGCCGAACTACGACGAGACGCGCGACGAGCCGGTGGTCCTGCCGAGCAGGTTCCCCAACCTGCTGGTCAACGGCAGCCAGGGCATCGCGGTGGGCATGGCCACCAGCGTCCCGCCGCACAACCTGCGCGAGGTGTGCGACGCGCTGGTCGCGCTGATCAGCAAGCCGGACATGACCGTCAAGGACCTGAT
>JAQTVL010000505.1 GCA_028706835.1 Phycisphaerae bacterium
GCGCGATCGGCGGCATGGCGGGCCCCAAGGGCACCGGCTTGGGCCTGCTGGTCGACATCCTGTCCGGCGTGCTGACGGGCGCGAACTACGGGCTGAAGGTGCGGCGGATGTATCACAACTTCGAGCAGGCCCAGGAGGTCGGCCACCTGATGGTCGCGATCGACATCAACCACTTCATGCCGGTCCGGGCGTTCAAGAAGCGGATGGACGAACTGGCGGACATGATCAAGGGCAGCCAGCCCGAGCCGCCGAACAAAGAGGTCTACCTGCCCGGCGAGTTGGAGCACATCAAGCACCAGGCGCGCAGCCGGGACGGCATCGACCTGCCGGAGGACCTGATCAAGCAGTTGAACCAGCACGCCAGCGAGTTGGGCGTGAAGAGTCCGTGGAAATAAGGAGTGGTCAGTGGCCAGTGGTCAGTGATCAGTGGCTAGCGGAGCGAGCGATTCATAATCTTTGGCTGACCACTGGTCACTGGCCACTGACCACTTGGTCGCTGCGAGAGGAGTCAATCATGGCAACGAAGGTAGTCGGTTTCGGAGAAGTCATGCTTCGCATCAGTCCCGTTGGCCTGGCGGCCTTCGGGGATTCCAGCGAGGCCGTCATCGTCGGCGGCGGCAGCGAGGCCAACACGCTCTGCAAGCTCGGCAACCTCGCCGCCGGCATCGAGACCCAGTTCATCTCAGCCATCCGCAACGATTCCGCGGGCATGGTCATCCGCACCGACCTCCAGAAGGCCGGCATCGGCCTGGGCAACGTGGTCTGGACCAAGGAATTCCGCAACGGCATCTACTTCCTGGAGCAGGGCCTCGGGCCGATCGCCGCGAAGGTCGACTACGACCGGGCGGGCTCAGCTATCGCCAACTTTGCGTTCGAGGACAAGCACTTCGCGGCCCTGAAGGGCGCCAGCGCCTGTTTCGTCTCCGGCATCACGCCGGCGCTGAGCGACCAGGCGGAGAAGTCCACGGCTGCCTGCCTGAAGGTGGCGGCGGAGAACAAGGTACCGGTGTTCTTCGACGTGAACTACCGCAACAAGCTGTGGTCAGCCGAGAAGGCCCGGACGACGATCGAGAAGTACATCAACGCCGGCCAAGTCCACTGCCTGATTACCACCGAGACCGACGCCAAGAAGGTGCTCGGCATCGACGCGGGCATGGCCGACGAAGCCACCATGGACGCGCTGGTGCTGCTGAGCAAGAAGGTGCTGGCCGGCCTGAACAAGCAGTATCCCAAGCTCGAAATGAGCGTGCTCACCGTTCGCAAGCGGATCACCAACGAGATTGGTGAGTGGACCAGTTGCGCCCTGTTCAGGGACGGCACGTTCGTCGTCGGCGACGTGTTCCAGTACACCATCCTCGACCGCCCCGGCGCGGGCGACAGTTGCTCCGCCGGCGTGATCGCCGGCTACCTTGGCGTCACCAAGGACAACAAGATCGACGACAGCCGGCCGCTGGCGGAGCGCATGAAGGCGGGCCTGGACCTCGGCAACCGAATCTGCGTGGTGGCCCAGAAGACCGTCGGCGACCTCGGGCCGGGCTGGCGGGCCAGCGACTACTTCACCCGCGTCAGCGAGGCGAAGGAAATCCAAAGATAAAGTATCAGGGATGAGGCTCCGGGAATCGTGAAGACCAAGGTCCTGCTCGACACTGACATCGGTAACGACATCGACGACGCGATCGCGCTGGCGTACCTGCTGGCCAACCCCGATTGCGACCTGGTCGGCGTGGTCACGGAGTCCGGCCAGCCGGTCGAGCGGGCCTAGATGTGCAGCGCGATCTGCGAGGCTGCCGGCAGGGATGTGCCGATCTACCCCGGCACGCCGGCTCCGCTGTTGGCGCTCAGCGTCAGCCCAGCCCGCCGCAGGCGGTCGCCCTGCCGCGGTGGAAGCATCGCAAGGACTTTCAGCAGGGCGAGGCCATTCCGTTCATGCGGCGGGTCATCCGCGACAACCCCGGCGAGGTCGTGCTGCTGCCGATCGGGCCGCTGACCAACCGGGGACTGCTGTTCACGCTCGATCCGGAAATCCCCACGCTGCTCAAGGGGCTGGTGCTGATGTGCGGCGTGTTCGGCCACAAGATCGCCGGGAACCCGGCCCGCGAGTGGAACGCGTTCAACGACCCCGAGGCGACGGCGATCGTCTACCGCGCCCGCCCGCCGGTGCACCGGTCAATCGAGTTGAAGAGCGACAACTTCGCCGGCGCGACGCTGTTCAAGCAGGACCCGAACGGATACCACGAGGTGGCGGATACGGTGAAACCGGATCGTTATCCACGGATGAATGTAACCAGGTATCTTTGAAGAACTTAAATCCGTGTAATCCGTGAAATCCGTGGTCGCTCTGCATTTCCTCGTCCGGGTCGAACGGTAACCCGGGTGTCTGTGGATTTGAACCACGCCCAGTTTCCCGATTGGCCGGGCTGGCAGACCGAATACGCGGCCTTCACGGTCAGCGAGTCGCAGGTCGAGGCGGTGCGGGAGTATATCCGCAACCAGGAGGAGCACCACAGGACGATGTCGTTCCGGGACGAGTTGATCGTGCTGCCGCGGAAGAACAACGTCGAGTTCGACGAGCGGTATCTGCAATGAACGGTGCCGTCGCCTCTCCGAGGCGCTCTGGTGCGGGGGGCGGCAGGCGACCTCAGGGTCGCTGCGATCACCCGGGGCTACATGCCGTCGCCGCCTCGCGGCTGAATGCGAAGCGGGGCTGTATTCGCCACGATCTATGCGTCCCTGCGAAGAGCCCGTTATTCCGCCATCGGTCGGCCTGATGGCCCGGGTAGTCACACATGAACCGACGCGAATTCCTTCGTTACGCGACGGCTGGAGCGCTTGCAGCCGCGGGCGCGGCGCTGCTGCCCGGATGCACCGCACCCGCCCCCTCATCGCGCCCGGCCCTCCCGCCGCTGCGCGACCGCAAACTGATCATCGTCCTGTTTGGCGGCGGCACGCGATCCAGCGAATCCATCGACGATCCGAAGCACCGCTGGGTCCCGCACCTCTGGGCCGACCTCGTGCCGCACGGCACGCTGTTCACCAACATGCGCGTCGAGGGCAAGATCGTCCATCCGAACTCCGCCGGCTCGATCGTCACCGGCCACTGGGAGTGGGGCGATCTCGACTGGTCGCAGCCGGTGGCCCATCCGACTGTCTTCGAGATCGCCCGCAGGCAAAACGGCGCCGACGCCTGGGCCTTCGTCTACGCATCGATCCTGGCTAACATCGGGCACAGCCGGGCCGACGGCTTTGGCCAGCCGTTCGCCGCCAACATCGTTGAGCCGCCAACGATCCCGCGATCGACGGCTGAGCGGATGGATCGCCTGATGCAGCACGCCGCGACCGCGCCGGAGGGGTTGGGCGATGCCGCCCGACGCGCCGCCGAGCTGGCGCGGACGACCAGCCGGATCAATCTGGCCGGCCTGCGCACCGAGGCCGCCCGCGCGTTCGTGCAGCGGCATTACGAACGATGGAAATCCGGCGGCGGCACGACCAGCCATGACGCATTCCTGGCCGAACTGGCCATCGCGGCGATGACCCGGTTCGCCCCGGCGGTGTCGGCTGTCTGCTTCGGCGAGATCGACTGTGCGCACTATGGCTCGTGGTCGCGATACGTCGAGGCCATCGAGCGGACCGACGCACTTGTCTGGCGGCTGTGGCGGGCGGCCCAGGAGTTGGACGGATATCGGGGGCGGACGGTGATGCTCGTGCTGCCGGATCACGGTCGGGAACTGGATCGCCCCGGCGGCGCGGGGTTCGTTCACCACAGCGATTTCTACACCGGCGCCGGCGTCGACGAGGGCTGTCGCCGCGTGTGGATGCTCGCGATCGGCCCGGGCGTGGCCC
>JAQTVL010000506.1 GCA_028706835.1 Phycisphaerae bacterium
CTCGTGATGTATTCCAGCCGCAGAGCCAACAACAGGTGCGTCTCGGTTTCCGCCAGAGAACCCCTCGCTATCGACAGATGTCGCACGTAGTCGCCGCGGTGCAGGCGACCGTGCCCCTCCGCGGTATTTGCGGGGACGGAGACCGACGATCGCCGAATTTGGGAAGTCAGCCCGAATATCTCGTCCGACGGAAAAAGCTTCGCCAGTCTGTAAACTTCGACGACGAGGTCCGTGCCTTTCTGCCAGACCTCCAGGTCGCGGTAACTTCGTATAGCCATCCGTCTGTCCTGTCCCATTCTCTTCTCCCCGGCCCCCGACCCCCAGCCCCCGGTCCCTAGGTATTCCGCTGCCGGATCGCGGCCTTCAGGCTGTTGAACTGGCCTTTGAGCATCTCGGCCGCGATGTTGTAGGCGAGGGCGTTCTCCGCCAGTGTCGCCATTTCCTTCTCGATCTGCCGGTTCGCGCCGTCGTGGAACGTCACTTCGGACGACCCGCTCGACGCCGGCGTCGTCCGCAGCCGGCCGGCGTCGTCCGTCCGCACCTGCTCGCCTTGGAGCACCAGCCGGCCACCGTTGGACGCCCGGTTCGCAACCGCCTTTCGCATCGCCTGCTGGAAGTCGGCGACCGACAGGTCCGCCACGCGGTAGTTGGGCGTATCGATGTTGGCAATGTTGTTGACCAGCAGTTCGTGGCGGGCGGCCGTGAACTGCATCAACTGCTCGAGCACCGGGATGCTCGTCTTGCCAACCAAGTTGTCTATGAAACTCGCCATCACACTCCGCCAAAGGTCCGACACGTCACAAGTGCAAACGGCGTGCCAAGGGCCATTTGCCGGTCTTTCGCTCCCGCGCCGGGCAGAGCTTGCGCGACACGCGCAATATCTGCGCACAATCCTTGCGCGTCACCCGCCGCCAGCCACCGCGTAGTAGTTCCGCGCTGCGAACGCCGGCTCGAATTGGCCCTCGCCACGATATTTCTTCAGTTTCAGGCCCAGCGTCCGCAGGCCGATGCCCAATGCGTCGGCCGTGCGGGCACGATGGCCGTCGAATCGCTTCAGTGTGGCCATGATCAGGCGGCGTTCCATCTCCTCCATGGCCGCGCCATCGGGCAGGTCCGCCAGACACACCGCGCCACCCGCCGGCGTCACAGCCGGCGTTTGTTCGCTCGCCAGCCCGCCACGCAGCCAGCCCTCGATCAGCCGATCGTCGATTCGGCCGTCTTCGCTCAGGGCGCTGCACCGCTCCATCACGTTCTCCAGTTCCCGGACGTTGCCCTGCCAGTTGTGGCCAATCAGCAGTTGCTCCGCCGACGTCGTGAGTTCCAGGCCCGCCCGGCCTTCCCGTCGCGCGATCCTGCCCAGCGCGAACCGGGCCAGCGGCAGAATGTCGTCGCGTCGATCGCGAAGCGGCGGCAGATGCACCGGCAGGACGCTCAGCCGGTAGAACAAATCCTGGCGGAACTTGCCCTGCTCCACCCACGCCCCCAGCGGCCGATTGGTCGTCGCAATCACACGCACATCCACGCGGATCGGCTGCGACGAGCCGACGCGCTCGAACTCACGCTCCTGGAGCACGCGAAGCAGCTTGGCCTGGAGGCGATCGTCAAGTTCGCCGATCTCGTCGAGCAGCAGCGTGCCGCCGTCGGCCAGTTCAAACCGCCCGCGACGCATCTTGTCGGCCCCGGTGAAAGCCCCCTTCTCGTGGCCGAACAGTTCGCTTTCCAGCAGCGCCGGCGAGAGTGCGGCGCAGTTGACCGCGAGCATCGGGGCAGCCGCTCGGGGGCCGGCCACGTGGATCGCCCGTGCGACCAGTTCCTTGCCCGTGCCGCTTTCGCCCGTGATCAGCACCGTCGCCGCCGTCGCCGCAATCCGCTGCACCTGGTCGAGCACCTGCTTCATCAGCGTCGACTCGGCGATGATCGGCCGACTGGCCGCCTGGTCGACGACCTGCTGGCGGAACGCCTGGTTGGTCTTGACGAGCTGGTAGTGCGAGATGGCCCGTTCGACGACGATTTCCAGCTCGTCGCCCTGGAAGGGCTTTTGCAGATAGTCGAACGCCCCGAGTTTCATCGCCTCGACCGCGGTGGCCACCGTGCCGAACGCCGTCATCAGGATGACCGGCACGTCGCACCCGCCGGACCGCAGCCGGCCGAGCAGCGTCACGCCGTCCATCTTCGGCATCTTCAGGTCGGTGACGACCAGGTCGAACCGGCCGGCCAAGAGCGGCTCGATCGCCGCCGTCGGGTCGGCGAACGGCTCGGCCTCATGGTCCGCCGCCACAAGGGTCTGGCAGACGGAGTCCCGCATCAGGTCGTTATCATCAACCACGCAGATACGCGCCATCTCGGGTCTCCAACAGCGAAAAATGCAGTGGTCAGTGGCCAGTGGTCAGTGAACGACAACTCTCTTCCAGCGAATCACGCAGGCCGTTCAGCATCTTGCCGACTTCGACGCACAGAGCCCACGACTCGGCGAGGTTGTCGCGGGTTATGTACGCCAGCCGCAGCGCCACAAGCAATTGCGTCTCCGTTTCGGCCAGCGATCCGTATGCGATCGAGATATGCTGAAGAAACTGACTGGTCGAGTTCCTTGCCTGCCCCTCGGCGATGTTCGACGGGATCGATACCACACTCTTGCGGCCATGCGCAGTCAGCCCGAATTGCTCCTCTCGTGGGAACAGATGAGTCAGACGGTAGACCGCCACCACCAGATCCATCGCCTTCTGCCAGACGATCAGATCCCGATAACTCTTGACTTTGGTCGCCATGGCAACTTCTCGCCTCGTGATGTTCAACGTATCGTCTTCTTCACTGACCACTGATCACTGGCCACTGATCACTTCTTCTCTCATGGCAACAGGATCGCGAATACCGCGCCGCCCTCGGCGCGGTTGGCGGCGGTGATCGTCCCGCCGTGGGCCTCGACGATGTGGTGCACGATCGCCAGGCCCAGCCCGGTGCCGTGGTCCTTCGTCGTGAAGAACGGGTGGAATATCTTCTCGATCACGTCCGCCCGGATGCCCGGCCCGGTGTCGGCCACCCGGACTCGCCATCGGCCGGCCTCGTGGCCGGTGGACAAGGCCTCTGCGGTAATCGTGAGCATACGGGTGATCGGCTGGTCGGCCATCGCGTCGGCTGCGTTGAGCATCAGATTCAGCAGGACGCGTTTGAACAGCCGCGGGTCCAGGTCGATCGTCAGCGCCGGGGCGATCTGCCCGAGGTTCAGCGTCACGCCCGACGTTTCCAGCCGGCCGGACGCCTCGCTCACGGCCTCAGCCACCAGGTCGGCGAACCGGGTGGGCGTGCGGTTGGCCTCTATCACGCGGGTGAAGGTGAGCATGTCGGACACGATGGCGTCCAGCCCGCGGACGGCCTTGCCGATCTTGCCGGCGAGGTCGCACTTTTTCGGCTCGTCCTGCAACTGCCGGGCGAGCAGGTCGGCGTAGAGCTGGATCGATCCGAGCGGGTTGCGGATTTCGTGCGCCACGCCCGCCGCCATCTCGCCCAGCGCCGCCAGGCGCTTTCGCCGTTCGAACTGCTGGTTCTTCGCCTCCAGCTCCGCACGCAGACGCGACACCTCCGACATCAGCAGGTCGTGGCTGTCCTTCAGCCGTTCGGTCGCCTGCTGGTAGGCAGTGATGATTCGCCGGAAGTCTTCCAGCTTCATGCTCGGTTGCAGGGTCGCCGTGGTCATAGCGTCATTTCTCGTCGATGTTCGTGCCGGTCTGGGGCTTCATCGGGCCCGCGGCCCGCCGGTAGGCGGAGTGAACCTGGGCGCTCGCCGTCGTCGCCTGGATTTGCCGGCCGATCATCTCCTTGCGGGCCGG
>JAQTVL010000507.1:0-3387 GCA_028706835.1 Phycisphaerae bacterium
CGGGCTGCCGCGTTCGCCTGGGCCAGAAGCCGGTCGAACTCCCGCTTCTTGTTCTGGTTGCCGGTGGCCTCATCGAGCTTCTGTTTGGCCAGCGTGATGCCCGCCTGCGCCTCGCGGGTGTTGTTGATCCGGGCGGCGCGGGTGTAGGCATCGAGCGCCTTGGCCCACTGGCCGGCCTTGGCGAAAGCGTCCGCATCGCGCATCGCGTCGTCGTAGTTCTTCTGGCGACTTTGCGCGTCCGCGGCATTCGCCAGCTTGTCCCGCGCTGCCGCCAGGCCAGACTTCACCTCGGGCGTATTGTCGATCTGGCCGGCCTTCAGATAGGCGTCGATCGCCCGCTGCCACTGGCCCGCCTGCATCGCCGCCTTCGCATCGGCCATCGCACTGTCGTAGAGCCGGCGGTTCGCCTGGTTGTCCGCGAGTTTGCGTTTGGCCAGCGTCAGGCCGGCGCGAACTTCGTTCGTGTTGTCGATCTCGCCGGCGCGGGAATACAGGTCAATCGCCTTCTGCCAATCGCCCGCCCGCACCGCGGCCTTCGCGTCGGCGATCAGGCGATCGTAGTCGCGCTTGCGGCCCTGTTGCTGCTGGGCAAGGTTCTGCCTGGCCAGTGCCACGCACGCCTTCGCATCCGGCGTGTCGCTCAGGTCGAACGCCCGCTGATACGCTTCCAGCGCCTTCGCCCAGTCGCCCTTGGCGCCCGCGGCGTCGCCGTCGGCCATCAGCCGGTCGTAGAGCCGCTGCGTGTCGCGGTTCGACTCGCCAAGCTTCTTCCGCATCGCCGTCAGGCCGGACTGGGCGTCGGGCGTATTCAGGATGCCGGCCGCTTTCTGATACGCATCGAACGCCTCCGCCCAGTCGCCCCTCCGGATCGCCGCGTCGGCGTCCGCCATCGCCTTGTCGTAGCGGCGTTTCATCTCCTGGCCGTCGCGTTGCCGCCGGGCCATCTCGGTCATGCCGGCCAGCGCCTCGGGCGCCCTCTGAATCGCGTAGGCCCGGCTGTAGGCGTCCTGGGCGTCGTCCCATCGGCCTGCCGCGGCGAACGCAGCCGCCTTGTTCATCCAGTCGGTGTAAGCCTGCCGGCCCATGTAGTCGCGCTTGTCGGCGTCGGTCATCAGCAGCACGCGCGACATTTCGGCCAGCGTCTGCTGGAGCTCGCGGGGCCGGTTGGCGGTGGCCACCGCCCGCTGGACCGCCTGGCCCGCCTGCACGTCAAAGAGCGTCGTCTCCAGCCGAATGCTCCCCCGCCGGGCGGAGCCGATGACCACGTATCGCACGAACCCCGCCAGCCGCCGCACGCGCGGGCTGCCTGGGTCGCGGACAATGTCCGCCGGCGTGATCCCCAGCCGGTTCATGACGGCGGCGAACTGGTCGCAGTCGATCAGCCGGACGCGGCCGTCGCCGCCGAATTGGCTGAGCATGAAGATCGCCAGCGACCGCTCCGCGTCGCGCATGCCGAGGTCGACGTTCACGTCGAAGTCCGCCACGGCCAGCCCGGGGCACTGCGTCCGCCGGGTCACCTGGTCGAGCAGCGCCCGCACGTTCGGGTTGTCCTCCTCGCGGAGCGCCTGCTGGAACGCAGCCGCCGCCGTGTCCCAGTCGCGGTTGGCCATCGCCGCCAGGCCGTCCTGGCGGAACCGGAGGAACCGCTGATGCCGCGCTGCCAGTTCCGCCTGGTAGCGGGACCACCCGTTGGCGTCGCGCTGGGCTTCGACCTGCCGCTGATACTCGAACTCGGCCGCCGTCAGCAGGTCGCCCAACTCGCGGGCCGCCACGGTGTCGGCGAATTCCCGCACGGCCCAGCGGGCCAGCCGCTTGGCGCCCAGGAAATCGCCGCGGGAATACAGCGTCTTGATGTCGGCCAGCGCCACGAAGGCGTCGCGCTCGTGCTGCTGAGCCTGAAACTGAGCGGCCTGCAACCGCGCGATGCGATCCTGCTCGGCGGCGAGGTCCGCCAGCCGCTGCTCCTCAGCCGCGGCCCGGTTGGCGGCGTCCTCCGCGGCCATCGCCTCCATCTGCCGCTGGCGGAACAGGAGGTACTGCGCCTTTTCGTCGTTGGTCATCTGGAGCATCAGCGCCAGTTCGGCCAGCCCCGCCTGCAGGCCGTTCGCGTCCCGCGCCGTGATCTCCGCGGTCTGAATCACCTCGCCGGTGGCGGCGTCGACCAGCCGGCCGGACACCACCAGCGTGTCGATGCGCACGACCGCGCCGACCACCAGGTACCGCACAGCCAGCAGCTTCTTCACCCGCAGGATGGTCGGGTTCTCGGTAATCTGCGACACCGACAGGTCCTGCTCCTGGAGCAGCGATGCCAGCCGGGTCCGCTCGATCAACTGGAACCGCTTCGGGTCAAACCGCGAGAGCAGTAACTCGGGCACGCTCTTGCCGGCTTCGGTAATGCCCACGTCGCCGCTGACGGCGAAGGTGGTCACGCCCAGCCGGGGCTTGCCGGTCATGGCGGACGCCTGGGCCATCAGGTCGCGGGTTTCCGGGTCGTCCTCCTCGCGGAGGGCCGCCTGGAACGACGTGACCGCGGTCGGATAGTCCTGCTTCTCGATCGCGGCCAACCCCGCATCGCGCGACTGGACGAAGCGGTCGTGCCTGGCCGCCTTCTCCGTATCGGGCAGACTGGCCACGTCGACCTTCGGCGGGGCCGCCGCCAGGCCGTCGTCCGCCTGCTTGAGCAGCGGGGCGAACTCGCCGGCGACCAGCGTGTCAGCGTAGTCCTTGCTCGCAAGCGTGGCCGCGTCTTTGGCCTTGGCGTAGTCCTTGGTAGCGAGCATCGCCTTGATGTCGTCCACCGCGAGGATCGCGCTTTGCTCGTGGGCCTTCTTGGCAAGGTCCAGCGTCGCAGCCGTCGCGGCGGCGGGGGCGACATCCGGCTCGGTGGTCGGCGGGCCGCCGACGGAGATCACGTCCCCGCCGCCCGGCGCCGGCGTAACGGCAGCCGAGTCCGGCTGCGTGGAGGTTGTCGTGGTGGTCGTGCTGCGTCGGCACTGGACGGAGAGCAGCATCACGGCCGACAGGATCGCCAGGACGCTCAGGAATCGCAGGGCGTTCTTCATATGATCTCGCTTTTCAATAGACAGGACGCAGACGCGGGTTTCGGTCTCGGAAGATTGTATCCCACCGCCGCTCCCGGCTCAACCGATAAGACACCGATAAGACACGTCCGCCCCACGACGGATAGAACGCCGATCAAGGCAGCCGCTGAGGCGCTGAGTACGCTGAGAACAGCGAAGAGACGGGTTATCCGCAGATTCCCCAGATTGACGCAGATTCTCAAGGAAAGACGAAGGGAAGAGTTTCAGAATAACGGCAAGAGCAAGGCTCCGTTACGCTCTTCCGACTTCTAATCTTCTCAGCGTACTCAGCGCCTCAGCGGCGGCC
>JAQTVL010000507.1:3397-3819 GCA_028706835.1 Phycisphaerae bacterium
TCTCCTGTCTTTCACTCCTCCCGCCCGGTCGTTACAATACTGACCAGTCAGTTCCATTCTTCGCTTTTGGATCGGGTTGACACCATGATGATCTCCTCTCGCACCCGCCGCGCCGCCGCCTGCCTGCTGCTGGCCGGGCTCCTGACGGCCTGCGTTCACGTTCGATCCAGCCCGGTGGAGGATTACATCGGGCCTCGGCTTGACGCCGGCAAGGGGCACGACGTGCCCACGCCGACCAATCAGCCGGGCACGACCCAGCCGGCCGCCAGCCAGCCGGAACCTGTACGCCGCGTGGAGCCGCCGGCGACAGGCGCCCTCCGGCTGACCGTGACGAGCGCCGTGCTGCTGGCCCTCCAGAACAACAAGGCCCTCGCGGTGGATCGGGTGAACCCGGCCATCAGCCGAACGTTCGAGCAGCAGCA
>JAQTVL010000508.1 GCA_028706835.1 Phycisphaerae bacterium
CTTGCGGCCCTGAAGCTAGACGACCCGCATCGCCGCGGCGATGCCGGCGCGGACCGCTACACCGCCCATACCCCGGCCGGTTGCAGCCGATCGCAGGCGTCGTTGTAGCTGAGTCCGCACGTCCAGACTCCGGTTCCCAGATCAGGATCACAAGGCTCTAACATAATCGGCCGGCGCGGAACGGTCAAGAAGCGAAAAATCCGCAACCGCCTTCAGCGCCGGTGCAAGTGTTCGTGCCAGCGTCCGACATCCGTCTTTTTGTGGAGTGTGGTAGCGCAGCTACCGCTTTGCGAAGCAGTCACGCCTCGGTGCCGAGCGAAAGCGGTAGCTGCGCTACCGCACTCCACGAACGGCGAAGACTTCAGGTCCCCACTAGATTTGCCTGCGCCCCTCACGCGAAGCCCAGCGCCCTGCCGACCTGGTAGACCAGCAGCGTGGCGAGGTAGGCCAGGATCGTCATGTAACCGAAGGTGATGGCCGGCCAGCGCCAGCTCAAGGTCTCGCGCTTGATGACCACCAGCGTCGCGGCGCATTGACAGCACAGGGCGGTGAACACCATCAGCCCGATGGCAATCAGCGGCGTGAAGGCCGGCCGGCCATCGGCCGTCTTCTGGGCGCGAAGCGTCTGCTGCAACTGTACGGAGGTGTCGCCGCCGTCGCCGGCGTCGGCGTCGTGGCCGAGGTTGTAGATCGTGCCCAGCGTGGAGATGACCACCTCGCGGGCCGGGAAGCTCGCCAGCACAGCCGTGCCGATCCGCCAATCCCAGCCGAGCGGGCGGACGGCCGGCTCGATCGCATGGCCGGCGCGGGCGAGGAACGACTGGCGGATGTATTCGCCGGCTTCGTCGTGGTCGATGCGGATCAGCCCGGTCTTCAGTTCGCCGCCGGCCAGCGTCGCGCGAGCCGCGAACCGCTGGGCCTCGTGGGCGTCGTGTATCCGGGCGGGGCGCGGGAAGTACGACAGCGCCCAGACGATCACCGTCACCAGCAGGATCACCGTGCCCGCCCGGGCCAGGAAGCTCAGCCCGCGGTCATACATCCGCATGGCCACCACCTTGACGCTCGGCCAACGGAAGCCCGGCATCTCCATCAGCAACGCCGGCGTCCGCCCTCGGAGCAGCACGCGCTTGAATAGCCAGGCCATCGGGATCGCGATCGTCACGCCGATGGCGTAGAGCGCGAACAGGGTGAGCCCCTGGAGGCTGACCAGGCCGAACACCATCCGGTTCGGGATGAACGCGGAGATCAGCAGGACATAGATCGGCAGCCTGGCCGAGCAGCTCATCAGCGGGCTGACCAGGATGGTGGCGATGCGGTCGCGGCGGTTCTCGATGACGCGGGCCGCCATGATGCCCGGCACGGCGCACGCGAAGCACGCGAGCATGGGCACGAACGATCGCCCGGACAGGCCGACCTTGCTCAGCAGCCGATCCATGACGAAGGCAGCCCGGGCCATGTAGCCGCAGTCCTCAAGCACGGCGATGATGGCGAACAGGATGAGCACCTGCGGCAGGAAGACGAGCACCGCGCCGACGCCGGCGATCAGGCCGTCGCGAACGAGGCTCTGGACGGCCCCAGCCGGGAGCCAGCCGGCGACCGTGCCGCCGAGCCACCCGAATCCGCTGTCGATGGCGTTCATCAGCGGTGCGGCGCCGGCGTAGATCGCCTGGAACATCAGCGCCATCACCACGAGGAAAACCAGCACGCCAGCCACCGGGTGCAGCAGCGCCGAGTCGAGGCGGTCGGCCAGATGGGCAAACCGCCGCAGGCGCTCCCGCCGGACGCAGGCCTGCATGATCTCGGCGATCCGGGCGTACCGCGTCTGCGGCTCGGCCAGTTCGAGCGCAATCCCCGCGCCCCTCAGATCGCCCCGAAGTTGTCCGATCTTCTCGTTTAGCCGCAGGACCGAAGGTCCGCGCTTATCAAGCCCGGTCAATCGTTTCTCCGCCGCCCCAGCCACGTCCAGCAGCACCCGCAGCGCCTCGACCCGATGCACAGGCCGGGCGAGGCGCTCCGCGTGACCGGCCAGGAATTCCTGGAGCGACCGCACCGCCTGCTCGACCGGCTCGGGCATAGCTATAGCGCGGGCAGCAGGCCGGGCCTCGGCGCGATCGAGCGTGCGGAAGATAGCCGCCCGCAACCGGTTCAGCCCCCGGCTTCGGGTCGCGACGATCGGCACGACCTGGCAGCCGAGTTCGCGGGCGAGCGCAGCCTCGTCGATCCGCAGGCCGGCTGACTCCGCCACGTCGCTCATGTTCAGCGCGAGGACCGCGGGCAGGCCGCACTCGATTACCTGGCTGACCAGGAACAGGTTGCGTTCCAGGTTGGAGGCATCCGCGACGATGAGCACGGCGTCGGGCAGCGGCTCCCCCGGCGCCTGGCCGAGCAGCACGTCGGCGACGATCAGTTCGTCGGGCGAGGCCGCCGCCAGGCTGTAGGTGCCGGGCAGGTCGACGAGGTCGACGATCCGCCGGCCCCCGCCGGACGCGACGATCATCTGGCCGGCCTTCTTCTCGACCGTCACGCCGGGGTAGTTGCCGGTGTGCTGCCGCAGGCCGGTGAGCATGTTGAACAGCGTGGTCTTTCCGGTGTTCGGATTGCCGACGACGGCCACGGTGCCGAGCGAGCCGCTTTCGAGGGGCGCGTCGGCTGAGCAGTGACAACTGGATTGGAGGATGTTCAACTTCATTCTGCCGCCGCGCGCTCCGCCGCCAGACGGACCATGATCTTCGACGCCAGGTGGTGGCCGAGCGCCAGCCGGCTACCCTTCACTTCCACGAGGATCGGCCCGCCGCGCGACGGGCGGATCATCCGCACGTTGTGCCCGGGGAGCAGGCCGAGGTCCGCCAGACGGCAGGTCGCGCCGTGACCGCCCTCGACGACCGCGACGCAGGCAACCTGGCCGGCGACAGCCGATGTCAGCGGGACGACGGGAACCGAATGCGTGTGCGTGGGATGGCTCATGGATACCTCAACTTACGGGGTCCAACTCGCGATCGCCCGCGCCGCCAAGGCATTCCTGGCTGGCGCACGGGCAACCATCGCTGTCGCGCTCGCAGGACCGGTCAAACTCGGCAAAGCGTTCCAGGAACTCCCGCGCCGCCGGGCGCGGGGAACTGGCGAACCGCAGGAAATCCGTCAGCCGGCGGGCCGTCTCCCCCGACAGCAGGTGCTCGATCTTGCAGCTATCGATCTCCGCCTGGTGGCGGTCGACTCCCAGGAGGCAGAGGAACTTGACAATGACCGACCGGCGGGCCCGCATCAGATCGACCAGCCGCTGGCCGGGCGGCGCGAGCCGGAGGAACCGGTTCTCGTCCTGCTCGACGAACCCGCCGGCCTTGAGCGGCTTTAGGCTGAGCGACACGCTGCCGGGCGTGATCTCCAGCAGGCGGGCCACGTCGGACACGCGGGCGTAGCCGTGGCAGCGGATGAGGGAATCGATGGCCATCAGGTGATGGGCCGCCGAATGGGTGATGACGTTCTTCTCGAACTGTTTCCAGACGTCCACGGGGCGGGCCTCCAGATATCCAACGATACATTTTAATACTAATACAACTGACATATAAAGCAAATGAAATATGTATACACGAACTGATTTTGCGCAACATATTATGCGTAAACAAGTTATCGTGATTAGCAGTAGCCGAGTCAGATTTCAAAGGGGGGGTGGGGGGTGAAATCTGACTCTGAAATCTGGGCCTGGTTCAAATTGTGTGGGTTTTGGGTAACAGTTCCGACAGGGCGACTGGTTCCCTTGCGGGGTAGGTGTGGGAGGGGCGATCACCGCCGGGCGGTCAGTTGCGGGCGAAGCGTTGGAAG
>JAQTVL010000509.1 GCA_028706835.1 Phycisphaerae bacterium
CCCGCAATCCGAACGAGTTGCTGTTCCGCAACGACCTGCACGCCTGGACGCAGCGGAACGACTGCAAGCTGATGGTCACCGTGGATCGCCCCGGCGAAAGCTGGGTCGGCCACGTCGGCGTGATCACCACGCTGTTCAAGCACATCACCATCGACCCGAACCGGACGACGGTGTTCATCATCGGCCCACCGGTGATGTTCAAGTATGCGGTGATGGAAGTGCTGGCGCTGGGCGTGCCGGAGTCGCGAATTCTCTGCTCGCTGGAGCGCCGGATGAAGTGCGGCCTGGGCAAGTGCGGCCACTGCCAGATCCGCGACATCTATGTCTGCCAGGACGGCCCGGTGTTCACCTACCAGCAGGTGAAGCGGATGCGGGAAGGTATCTGAAGAAGTGCCGAATGAAAGGCGAAACGATGGCTAAACCGAAAATGGCGTTGTTCAGCTTCACGTGCTGCGAAGGCTGCTCGCTCGAGGTCCTCAACTGCGAGAACGAGATTCTCGACATCCTCGGGGCACTCGACGTGACCAACTATCGCGAGGCCCGCACCAACCGCAGCGATGACTACGACATCGCCTTCATCGAAGGCTCCATCTCGCGCGAGGGCGAGATCGAGGAGCTCAAGAAGATCCGGGCCAACGCAAAGATGCTGATCGCGCTGGGCGCGTGCGCCCACACGACCGGGCTGAACGCGCTGAAGAACTTCCGGCCGATGGCTGACGCCCTGACCGAGGTCTACGGCGACAAGGGCGGGTGGTTCGACACCATCCCGGTTCGGCCGTTGAAGGACTTCGTCACGGTGGACCTGTCGCTGCCGGGCTGCCCGATCACCAAGGAGGAGTTCCTTCGCGTGGTGCGCGAGTTGCTGGTGGGCAGGAAGCCGAAGCTGCCGGACTACCCGGTGTGCGTCGAGTGCAAGATGCGCGAGACGATCTGCATGTATCACAAGAAGCAGACCTGCCTCGGCGTTGTTGCCCGGGCCGGGTGCAACGCCCACTGCCCCGCCTTCGGCCGGCGATGCACCGCCTGCCGCGGCATGGTCGACACGCCGAACAGCCAAGCCGCCAAAGACGTGATGGCCGAGTTCGGCGTAACGATGGAGCAGGTTCTGGACGAGTTCCGGCTCTACAACGGCTGGACGCCGGAAGCGGCGCCGCCGGCAACGGAAGCGAAAAAGTGATCTTTGTCGTTTAGCCGCAGGACCAAAGGTCCGCGTTCAGGAGGAACCCGTGAGCAAGACAGTCGATATCAACGTCCATCACGTGACCCGCGTCGAGGGCCACGGCAACATTCGCGTCCGCGCCACCGACGGCGTGCTGGAGCAGTGCGAACTCCAGATCGTCGAGTCGCCGCGGTTCTTCGAGTCGATGGTCCGCGGGCGAAGCTGGGTCGACATCCCGCACATCACCTGTCGCATCTGCGGCATCTGCTCGATCGGCCACACGACGGCTGCGTGCCTCGCCGTCGAGAACGCCTTCGAGCTGAAGCTCCGCCCGCAGGACCAACTGCTGCGCGAGCTGCTGTTCGACGGCGAGATCATGCAGAGCCACCTGCTGCACGTGTATTTTCTGGCGGCGCCGGACTTGCTCGGGGCCGACAGCGTCATTCCGCTCGCCGGCTCGCACCCGGAGGTCGTCGCCCGGGCGCTGCGTATGAAGCATCTGACCAACGAGCTGTGCGAAATCCTGGTCGGCCGGCACACGCACCCGGTCGGCATGGTGCCCGGCGGGTTCGTCTGTTGCCCGCAAAAGAAGGCGCTGGCCAAGATGAAGGTCGACCTGCTGGCCCTCAAGGGCGACCTGCTGGCGACGGTGGACACGATCGCGGCGCTGGCCGATCGCCTGCCGGCGTTCAACCGCGAGACGGAGTACGTCGCGCTGGTCGACAAGGAGCGCTACCCGTGGTTCTGGGGCAAGGTCGGCAGCAGCGACGCGCCGGCCGTCGCCTGGCCGGACTATCGGCAGATCGTGCATGAGAAGGTCGTGCAGCATTCGAGCAGCAAGCACGTCTACAACAAGCGCGACAGCTACTTTGCCGGCGCCCTGGCCCGTGTGAACCTGAACTACCCGCTGCTGACCGACCTGGCCAAGGGCGTGGCGGAGCGCCTGGGCCTCAAGGCGCCCTGCCACAACCCGTTCATGAACAACGTGGCCCAGGTGGTGGAGACGGCTGACTGCTACGTGCGGGCGCTGGAGAAGATCGACCGGCTGCTGGACATGGACCTGACGCTCTCCCCGCCGGACGTGAGGCCGCGAGCGGGCGTGGGCGTGGGCGTCGCGGAAGTTCCGCGTGGCATCCTGTTCCACGAATACGAATTCGACGCCGCCGGCCAATGCGTCCGGGCGAACCTGGTGATTCCGACCGGCCAGAACCTCGCGAACATCGAGGCCGACATGCGGGCCCTCGTGCCGCAGATTCTCGACGAGCCGAAAGAGCAGATCCAGTTGAAGCTGGAGATGCTGGTGCGGGCCTACGACCCGTGCATCAGTTGCTCGGTACACCTGCTGGACGTGGAGTGGGTGTGAAGAAATGCGGAACGGGGAATTCGGAATGCGGAATGAAGACAATGCGGCAGCAGGAAGCACAATCCGAAATCCGAAATCCGAAATCGCTCTAACCGTCGTCGGCGTCGGAAATCTGCTGATGTCCGACGACGGCGTCGGCGTGCGAATCATCGAACAGTTGGGCGGCGAATCTCGCCCCTCTCCCCGACCCTCCCCCCAGGGGGAGGGGGAACATCGCATCGAGTATCTCGACGGCAGCGTCGGCGGGCTGCGATTGCTCAACTGGATCGAGCAGGCCAACCGGTTGCTGTTTGTCGACGCCGCCCGGTTTGGCGGCGAGCCCGGCGAATGCCGTCTGTTCGCCCTGAATGAACTTTTGCACCCGGAACCCGCTGTTCCGGGCTTGGCCAAGCCCGGAACCGTAGGTTCCGGGAGCTTCAGCCTCCACCAAACTGACCTTCTAAGCGTCCTGCGCCTGGCTCGCCAGTTCTACCGCGTGCCGCCGACCTGGCTGCTGGCGATCGGGGCGGAATCCGTCCAGCCGGGCGATCACTTGAGCCCGCCGCTGGAGCGTGCCCTGCCCCGCCTGGTCGAGACGGCGCGTCGGCTGGCGCGGCGGCTGGCGACTGGCTGACTCGCGCCGCCTTCCCGCTCTGCGGGAGTTCCTCAGGACTTCCGCGTCAGGCGCAGCACCCACATCGAGTGAAGATGCGGCAGGCAGCGTGGCAGCGCCAGCGACAGCGCGTGAAAAGCCGCCCGAGCCGCCAGGGCGATCGGGCGGGGGAACCGTTTGCGAAAGCTGATCATCCAGGGTCCGGGGCGGCCCGCGGCGAAGGCGTTCGTCTCGCTGCACAGCTCCCGCGGAGCCAGGTCGAGCATCGCCCGGCAGGACATGATGCGGAGATTGTGGGCGACAAGATTCTCCGGGTCGAACCACCGCTGGAGCCGGCGGTAGATGCCGGAGTAGTTGGGGATCGTCATCAGCGCAACACCCCCGGGGCGAAGCATCTGAACGTGCCGCCGCACGACCGGCCCGGGATCATCGAAGTGCTCGATCACGCCGGCGCTGTAGACGAAGTCGAACTGGCCCGGCGTCCACGATGGGTCAAACAGGCACTCGCACCTCAGGTCAGCCGCCAGACGAAGCCGCCGGAACAAGTCGCGGGCCAGGTCCATCCCGATCGGCGAACTATCCACCCCCGACACGTCCGCCTTCAGCCGCATGGCCACACATGCCAGATAGCTGCCCGGCGCGCATCCGATCTCCAGCACCCTGTAACCCGGGCGGATATGTTGACGCAGCAGGAACTG
>JAQTVL010000510.1 GCA_028706835.1 Phycisphaerae bacterium
ACGGCACGGAACAGCATCGGCCGGCCGCGGGCGTCGGCGTTCAACTGCGGATACAGCTCGCGCCACAGGTTCGGGTCGAACGACGGGTAGCTGACCAGGGCGAGCACCTCGCCGGCGCGGATCGTGTGGCCGGCGACCGTCCGCTCGTTCACGTTGATCACGACGACCGACCCGCCGCAGGGATACGGCGATTTGGCGACGTACCGGCCGAGGGCCTCATACACCTGCTTCTGGAGCTCGGCGTCGATCGTCAGGCGGACGGCGCCGCCGCGGACCGCCGGCGTGTCCTTGAGCACCTTGCCGTCGCGGTCGGTCTGGCTGTAGCCGCGATAGCCGCGAAGCCTCCGCTCGGCCATCCACTCGACGCCGCTGATGCCCTTGCGGTCGCCGGGCAGGTAGCGCTGCCGTGCGTCGGCTGCGAACGGGGCGGCCTCGATATCCTCGGGGCCGACGGGGCCCTCCGTGCCCACCAGGTGCGCCACGCACTCGCCGATGGGGTAGAACCGCCGCTGCGTCGCGACGATCTGGAGGCCGGGATGCTGGCTGATCATGCCCAGCAACTTGTCGCGGGCGTCCGGGGAGATGTTCTCGATGACGGTGTGGGCCATGAACTCGTCGGGGATGGCGGTCGGCCGGCCCATCCGCAAACTGACCTTCGCCTTGATGTTCCCGACGTCGCGCAGAATCTTCTCGCGGCGTTCGTTCAGTTCCTCGCGCGACAGGCCGCACACCTCGCCCACCCGGTCGATGAGCGTTTCGTAGCGTTCGCGGGCAGCCGGCGCCAGTTCCTCCGCCCGGGCCCGGGACATCCGCCGGGTGTAGCTGCCTCCAGCCAGGTACTGCGCATTGCCGGACAGGACGCCGTACTCGATGGCCACGCCGAACGACGGCTCGTCGCGGGCGAGCAGGACGTTGTAGCGGTCGACGATTCGGCCTCGCTCGGTGGGCAGCGTCTTGACGGGGTTGATGAGGCTGTCGCGTGCCTGCTGGAGGTAGTCGTCGCCGCGGACGATCTGGAGGAGCGCCAGCCGGGCGATCCAGACGACCAGCACGATGCCGATCAGGCCGAGGAAGATTTTCAGACGCTGAAAGTACATCGCATTCTCACCGGAGGTCGCAGCGAAAAGATCATTCTACAGGGAGGCGCGCACGCAAAGAAGCCCAGGGAATGCAATTCCCGGGCAGGGTCGTTCCTCGCAGATGAGCGAGGCAGGATTCGGCGGCGAACGCAATTCTTCGTCGTTTGTGGAGTGCGGTAGCGCAGCTACCGCTTTGGGTTGTGCAACGTCGTGTCTGTCTTCCATAGCGGTAGCTGCGCTACCGCACTCCACAAAAAGACGGACTCGCGCGTGCGTGATTCGGGGAGACGCCCGGCCCAGCATTCTGCCGCAGATGAGCTGATGGATCGGGTGCCATGCCTGCGACGGCCGTTTTGTCGCAGGCATGTCGGACAAACCTGGGGCGAAGACATGCCTGTGGCAGCCGACGATATGGCTGTCGCCTGCCACAGGCATGGCACCCTTCGAATCACTAGCCCTACCCCCGCGCTTCCGCGGGCGACTGCTGCCGGCGGGTCACGCGGAGGGCGAACGGCTCACGCCAGAAGGCGTGCCGCCCCCGGCCGACCACCCAGCCGGGCTGGTCGTTCTTCCACACCACCGCCTGCTCGAACGGGCGCACCTCGACCAGCAGCAGCGACTGCCGCAGCAGGTCGTCGATAAGCAGCTCGTCCAGCCGCGGGTGCTCGAACTTCGTCTCGCGGGTATCGACGATCTCGACGAAATCCCGCGCCGGGTCCCACCGGTCAGCCGGGAACCGATAGACGCCGGGGCCCAGCATTTCCTGGAACCCGCCGTCCTGGAACCACAGGCCGCACTCGTGCGATCCGACGTGGATCTCGCCCAAATTGAACTGGCACTTCTTCGTAACAAAACTCCTGGCTCTGCTGAGCCGGTCCCCACACGCCCAGCGGTCCGCCGGGCGAAACTGGCCGCGAACCGGCCGCCCCCCTTGGCCAGTCCGCGTGAATCGATTGTGACAGCGAATCGAATGGTTCATGCTGTCAGCGTATCTCCGGTTGATTAACCACGAGTTAACCCCCGTCTAAATTCGGGTAACAAAAAACCCCGCAGCCTTTGGCCCGCGGGGTAGGTCGGTTCATCATTAAACCGCGACGCTACCCCAGGGGCCTCCGATCGGACTGGATTTCGCCGGCGCGCTTCGTCGCGCACGCCATGGCCATCACGTGGCCATCGCGGGCGACCCGCCCACCGGGGAAACCTTCGATGTGACCGTTCAGGTTCGGCATCGAGACTCCGTCCAGATCGGAACACAGGCAAAACTCATCGGCCGTTTCAACGACACACTTCACGGCCGCACGTTAGTCGAGAACAACTCCTTCGCTGGGAAATTCCCTGCGGCGGCGGGCCGGCAAATTCAGAAGATCGCCCGCGGGCCGGTTTTTCTCGTCGCGTTCCGTTTTCGTTGGTGTAGCCAAACGAGCGGAGTGCCAGGGAAAACACAGTCTACACGCGACCACTGAGAAGTCAAACGAAATCGCCGGCCGGTTATTGCATAAACCAGCGGACTACCGTGGGAATTATGAATCCCATCACTCCTGTTCTTCCTTCTTCGCGGGCCAGATCACCGACGCCACCACCGACAGGGCCAGCACGCCGGCTACCACTGTCAGGGTCACCCAGTTGGGGATCGGCGCGGCGGCGTCCGGGTGGTGGGTCTCCCAGTAGTGCCCAATCAGCATCTTCACGCCGACGAACGTCAGGATCAGCGACAGCCCGTAGTGCAGGTGATGGAACAGCCGCATCATCCCGGCCAGCAGGAAATACAGCGACCGCAGGCCGAGGATCGCGAACACGTTGGACGTGTAGACGATGAATGGGTCGGTGGTGATGCTGAAGATGGCCGGGATGGAGTCGATGGCGAAGATCACGTCGGTGGTCTCGATGACCAGCACGACGACGAACAGCGGCGTGGCCCAGAACCGCCCGTCGCGCCGGACGAAGAACCGGGCCCCCTCGTACTCCGTCGTGATGGGCATCAGCCGGCGGAACAGGCGGAGCAGCGGGTTCTTCTCCGGCTGGATCCGCTTGTCCTTCTCGAAGGCGAGCTTGACGCCGGTGAGGACGAGGAACGCGCCGAAGAGGTAGAGTATCCAGGCGAAGGCGTGGATGAGGACGATGCCGCCGAGGATCATCACGGCCCGCAGCACTAGGGCGCCCATCACGCCCCAGAACAGGACGCGGTGGTGGTATTCTCGCGGCACGGCGAAATACGTCAGGATCAGCACGAACACGAACACGTTGTCCATGCTGAGCGATTCTTCGATCAGGTAGCCGGTCAGGAACAGCACCGCCCGGTGGCCGCCCTGCCAGTGCCAGACGGCCCCGGCGAAGGCCATCGCCAGGCTGACCCAGACGATGGTCCAGAAGGCGGCGACGCGCATCGAGATGGTTCGGGCCTTGCGGTTGAATACGCCGAGGTCGAGTGCGAGCATGCCCAGCACGACGACGGCGAAGCCAACCCAGAGCCAGGTATTCGGCATCCGTTCCTCGCATCATGTGGCACACCCGCCCCGGCTGTGCCACATTAGCATAACTTCCGCGGGGCCGATTACCAACGGAGTGTGGCGCCCGCAGTGGAATGTCTTTTTGTGGAGTGCGGTAGCGCAGCTACCGCTTTCCCTGGCATACCCGATTACCGTGGCATTCCACCCCGACCCCGGCCATCGCTTGCCTCTTCGCAGCAGCCAAAGATGGCATGAGTCAAGGCGGTTTCCCGCAGGTCCGTCG
>JAQTVL010000511.1 GCA_028706835.1 Phycisphaerae bacterium
GAACTCGCAGGGGGCGGAGGTGTTCAACTACGTCCTGACCGGCCAGGTAGCGGGGAAGTACGAGTACCTCGTGCGTGTCACCTGCGCGGGCGACTTGAGCGGCGTCCATTTCGAGAACACCTTCCAGGTCTCGCAACTGTCGCTGCCGAAGCTGGCGCCCGGGCGGAACACGGTAAAGGTCTATCGCGGCCCGGACGAGGGTGTCGTGTTCCTCACGCTCACCGGCAACAAGGCGGCCAAGGAACGCTACATCGTCGAAACCAAGGGGCTGAACACGCCGAAGCAGTTGGCGGCTGCCGCCCCGACCGTCCCCGGCTACGCGGTGTTCAAGCTGACCGCCCCGGCTGACCTGAAGGCGATCAGCATTGGTGGATTGTGCAGCATCAGCCGGGGGCCTGTGCCGTTCGTGCAGGGCGAATACTCGTTCGACGGCGGCAAGACCTGGACGCAGGCGTTCAAGGTCGAGAAGAACGCCAACGGCGACAACACGTCGTTTGAGGAGGATGTTCGCGTGGCTGTGCCCGCAGGCGTGGCGACGAAGGAGGCGCTCTTCAAGTTCACCATCGCCGGCGACAAGGAGCACAAGCCGGGCAAGCAGGCCGGCACGCTCGAGTGCATCCGCCTCTACGGCTACTACCAGTTGCCCCAGCCGGCCGGCGCGAAACTGGCGGTCGAGCTGAACTGGGAGGAGAAGGCCGGCGACCAGTGGCTGGCGAAGAAGTACACCCGGGTCATCGACAAGTTCCCGGCGGAAGACATGCCCGACCTCGGCGGCGAGCAGGTGCGTCTCAAGAGCATCGTGTTCGGAAACGGCGCCGCGGCGCAGGTGAGCGGCTCGCCGAAGGAATGAACCGGGTTCTCTCGCAGCAACAAGAAGCCCATGGACTGCCGTCACTGGGCTTTCTTATCGTCGCACCGCCGCGTGCCGAAAAGTTCGTCGCTCCCATTGCTTGATTGTGACGGTGCATCGCGCAATCATAGAGCGAGACGCATCGTCTCCGGGAGGGCGGTGATGGCGAACAAGGCGACCGATCGGCTGGCTGATCCGCTGACCCAACTTGTGCTGGAGGATTTCACTCCGCACTTCGACCAGTTGCGCGAGCGGTTCCCCGATAACCCGCGCTGGCGAAAGCTGGCTGATGTCGGCACGGAACTCTGGCTGGACAGCGGCGACATCGAGGCGATCGGCCGGCTGTGGGCGCGGCCATTCACGGCTGTTACCACGAACAACACGCTGCTGAACAAGGAGGTGCAGCGCGGGCAGTACGACGAGCTGATCAAGCGGGCGGCGACGATCGTTCGCGCCCGGGCGGGGCGAAAGGTCGACGACCGCGAGTTGATCCAGGAGATCGCGTTCGTGCTGAACGCCCGGCACGCCCTTCGGCTGGTCGAGGCGTTCGACGCGTTCGTCTCGGTCGAGGAGCACACCGACCTGGCGCACGATGTCGAGGGCGCCGTCCGATTCGCCCGGCGCTACCACGCGGTCTGCCCGCAACGGTTCCTCGTGAAGATTCCGCTGACGGCCGCCGGGCTGATCGCCGCGCGCCGCTGCCACGACGAGGGCATCGGCGTGAACCTGACGCTCGGCTTCTCCGCCCGGCAGAATTACCTGGCGGCCCGGTTCGCAAGGCCCCGGTTCGTCAACGTCTTCCTCGGCCGGCTGAACCAGTTCGTCACGGAGAACGAACTCGGCGACGGCAAGATGGTGGGCGAGAAGGCGACGCTGGCCAGCCGGCGGGCGGTGGCGGAGGCGGCGGAGAAGCACCACCTGCCGACGCGGCAGATCGCGGCGTCGATCCGGTTCGGCGAGCAGATCGTCGACCTGGCCGGGGTGGACGTGATGACGATCCCGATCGCGGCGGCGGAGCAGTACCTCGCCTTGCCGAACACGCCGCTGACCGACCGGCGGAGGCAGAACTACCGGGTCGAGTTCGCCGATCTGCTGGATGTGGAGATTGCCGGCTTCGACGACCTGTGGGACGTGCCCGACGTGCTGGTCGAGGCGTGCGACGAACTTGACCGCCGCGATCCGAAGGAATTGGAGCCGGGGGACCTGGTCAGCCTGCTGGAGGAGGACTCCATGCCCGGCCTGCTGGTGAACTGGCCCGCCCCGCAGGTGCAACTCGCCCAGCGCGAAGGGAAGATTCCGAACCTGCACACCTGGCAGGAAGGCCTGGCCGATGGCGAGTTCGGCCTGGACGCGCTGATGAACCTGGCCGGCCTGGCGAGCTTCGCCCAGGACCAGGCGGCGATGGACGATCGGGTGCGGGCGGTGCTGGGGAGCTGAAGTGCCAAATCCATTCGGCACTCGGCGCTCGGCATTCGGCACTTTTCGGTACTTGGCACTTCCGCCCGCGATTCATAAAATGCGCCCATGCCAATTCCTCCCCAAGTCATCGTCGCCGGGTGCGTCTGCCTCGACGTGATCCCCGGCTGGCCGGCGGGGGCCGCCGTCGCGGACATCCTGCCCGGCAAGCTCATCGAGATGGGGCCGGTCAGTGTCGCCACCGGCGGGGCGGTGTCGAACACCGGGCTGGCGCTGCACCGGCTTGGCGTGCCGGTGCAACTGGTCGGCAAGGTCGGCGACGACCCGTTCGGGCGAATGATCCTGGAGGCGTTCGAGCGGCAGGGGCCGGGCCTGGCCGACGGCATGGTCGTTGCGCCCGGCGAGGCCACCAGCTACAGCGTGGTCATCAACCCGCCGGGCGTCGACCGCTCGTTCCTGCATTGCCCCGGCGCGAACCACACCTTTGTCGCCGACGACGTGCCGTACGATCGCGTCGCGGATCCGGCCATGCGGCTGTTCCATTTCGGCTATCCGCCGATCATGCGGCGGACGTTCGCCAACGATGGCGAGCAGCTCGAGCGGATGTTCGCCCGGGTCGGCGAGTTCGGCGTGACGACCTCGCTGGACATGTGCGGTTTCGACCCGGCCTCGCCGGCGGGCCAGGTCGATTGGCCTCGGCTGCTGGCCCGCGTGCTGCCCGCTGTGGACCTGTTCCTGCCGAGCCTGGACGAGACGCTGCAAATGTTCCATCCGGGCGGCGCGGAAACCGGCGACATGAACGTGATTCGCAGCCTGGCGGATCGGCTGCTGGCGATGGGCGCGGCGGTGGTCGGCTTCAAGCTCGGCGATCAGGGCCTCTACGTGCGGACAACGGCGGACGCGAATCGGTTGGCCGCCGCGGGAAAAGCGTTCGTGGGTGTAAAGCTCGACGCCTGGCTGAATCGCGAACTGGCGGCGCCGTGCTTCGAGGTTGAGGTCGCGGGCACGACCGGCGCGGGCGACTGCACGATCGCGGGCTTCCTGGCGGGCCTCTTGGCGGGCCTGTCGCCGGAAGAGACCGCGACGGCGGCGACCGCGGTCGGCGCGTGCAGCGTTGAGCAGCCGGACGCGACCAGCGGCGTGCCGCACTGGTCGGCGGTTCGCAAACGAGTAGAATCGGGCTGGCGGCGAAGGGCGGGAATCTCTCACGGAGGCATGCAATGCTGACTAAGGCGCAGGTCGCTTCCGCTCGCGAGCGGGCGAGCGAGTTGCTCGCGAAGGCGGGCGTGGTGGCGACGCCGGACGAGCGGGCGAACATCGAGGTCGCCGACATGGGCCTCGGGCAACTCGACGCCATGGGGCTTGAGATCATCACCTACATCAACACGGACCGTTACTGCGCCAAGGAGTTGGTCCTGCTGCCGCGGCAGACCTGCCCGGAGCATCGCCACCCGCCCGTGAACACGCAGCCCGGCAAGATGGAAACCTTCCGCTGCCGGTGGGGCAGGGTGTGGCTCTATATCCCCG
>JAQTVL010000027.1 GCA_028706835.1 Phycisphaerae bacterium
CCATCGTACTGCCGACCACGGCGGTGAGCGGGACGTGGGCTATCGTCTCCGAGACGAACAGCGATTACTACGAGGAAACGACGATCTACCTGGAGCACGACGCGACCGCAGATGAAGTAGCGGAGGCGTTGCGAGACCTTGACCAGTTCGCACCCGAGGACATCGACGTCACGAGCCCCACGTCCGGCCAGTACGTGGTGGAGATGAAGGGAAAATACTCGACGACGAACCCGGCTGAGTTCACGTTTGATAGCCATCTCAAGGTGGTGGCGTTGACGTTCACCAGCACCTCGTGGCTGACGCCGAAGGCTGGCAGCCTGTGCGGGCGTGCGACCATCACGATGACCAACATCAACAAGGGCACGGTTGTCCTCGTCGGGCCGGCACGGTTGCCGATACAGATGCGACTTGACCGGCCGCGACAGTGGCCGAGCGACCGAACGTACACATGGGACAAGACGAGCGACACGTTCTTATGGTACGCGGACGAAGACACCGTAGTGGAAGCCTCTCGGACGTGCCTTGTAGGCGACCTGTCGGATTCGTGGACCATCTCCGCAACTGAGAATCGCGACACCTACGGCGTCACTACCTGGACGATTTCCTACGGCGACTGGCATCCCGCACTGATCTATCCGGGCTATTCGTGGGTAAATCTCTCCTACGTGCTGGAGGCCGGCGAGTATCCCGACGGATGGCAACTTCCGGCGGCGCTCGGCGGGCGCTCGCCGTGGAGCGCGCCGGACATTGGCAATGGGTTCGGAGTCAACTCGTACACCGACGCGCAGGACTTGCTCCCGCCGGGTACCTCGTGGTACAGCTACGTGGATTCCTATGGCAACGTGACGTGGGTTCAGTACGATCCAGTCACCGGGCAGCGCACGTCGGAGCAACTCCAGACCATCTTTTACGCCGCTGACCTCGATCTGCTGCCGGATGAAATCACCTTCACCAACTGCCCCACCGGGCGCACGCTGCAAAACGTGCTGCGTCACAAGATAGCTCGCAAGCAGGTCGGGCACCCCGACCAGAACCAAGTCCAGCGCATCCTCATCAGCGACGCGGTGTCTGGGTCGTTTACGCTCACGTTCAACGGCTATACCACCGCGGTCCTGAACTACAGCTCGACCGCGGCGGACGTCACGGCCGCGCTCGGAGCCCTGACGTCCATTGGCGGCGAGGGCAACATCATCGTGGGCGAAGCGAAGGTGTTGCGCTACGGCTACTCCTACGCCTACTTCGGGCCGAATGTGCCGGGCTATTACTACGCCGATGCCGACGCAAGCACGCCCGTATCGTTTGACACGGCGATGTACACGGAGCCGGGGCACTGGGTCGTGGAGTTCACCGGCACTGGGCTGGCAATGACAACCAACCCGCTCATTACCGCCACATGGACTTCGGCTGCCGCCAGCTACACCGTCTACACGAACCAACGCACTCCGGGCGAATGGCCACGCGAGCGAATTGCGCGGATCGGCATCAGCTTCGATGCCGAGTCGGGGTACAGCACCGTGGGCGCGGGCGATCCGGTTGGGACGATTCAGTTTTATAATTCCGGCGGTATCGAGATCACGCGCGGCATGTCCGCCGCGGAAATCAATGCGAAGATCATGGACCTCGTTACGAGCGGCCATGCGGGCGGCTATGCGCGGCTGGTGTTCGCCTCCGACCCGGAATCGTCGTTCCACAAGATGGTGTTCCGAGTCTTCGAGCGCGGTGTCTACGATAACAGCCTGCGATTCAACTGGTTTTCCAACGGCGGTGATTTGCCGTGGAGCGGTTATTTCATGGACGACGCCCAGACGGGCTGCATCGGCTTCAACGAGTTCTACTCGCAATATCTCGGCGTGTCCAATTGGACCGAAGACGGCAACGACATGCCGTCGAGCGGCACATATACGCTCACGTTCACGTCGCCCTCCAATGTGACGTATGGCGACCTGCAGCAGATCACCGGCCTGGGTCGGCCGTTCGCCGAATGGACGCTCGGGAGTGGATGGGCCGAGACGACGGCCCCCATCGCATGGAACGCCACCGCGGCCCAAGTCCAGGCGGCACTTGAGGACTTGCCGAGTATCGGGCTGGGTAATATCACCGTGGTCGGAGACTTCGCGGCCACGCCTGCGGAATTGATGTCTGGAGCCAAGCTGCCGCATCAGGTCACGTTCACCGGTGCGCTCGGTAAGCGCCCGCTCGACTTCATCATGCTGGGTAAGTCCTATGCGCCGGACCCGAAGAAGACGCCGCGAATCCTGATTTCCGAACTGCAAAAGGGCGCGCCCGGCCAGAACACGATCGACACGTTCTGCATGATCGGCTACAACCCGACCTCGGAAGACACGGCCTACATTTTCCAGCCGGGCGAGAATCCCAACTATCCCGACGGGCTGTTGGCCACCGTCAACTTCGGGCTGTCGTTCGTGTGGAGGGGATTCGACTACACGAACTCACTAGTGGCTACGATCTTCTACGATGGCTCGGAACAGATGACCATCTACGGGACGCCGAGCACAACGACGACCACGGACCCGGTGAACAGTTCGAGTTTCCCGCCGCCAGACAATACGGCCGACGGCCTGGCGGCGATCCAGAACGCCGTCGAGTCGGTCTACGGCAACGGCAACGTGCTGGTGCGCAACGTCTCCAGCACCGACGGTATCAAGTACTTGGGGGAAGTGGCCTATGAAATCGAGTACGTGGGAGAGCACGGCGCCGAGTACATTCCGCGTTGCAATTCGCAGGGGCAGATTACCGGCGACGCGACGCCGGCCAGCAGACTGACTTGCACCAATGACGCCTTGTTCCGCACTGGTCGCCCGCATCGGCAATGGATCACGATCCCCTTCGCGGCGACGGACGCGACTGACACCGGCGAAAACAGCCTGTTTCGCATCCGGTTCGAGATCGACGTCGCCACCGCAGCCCTAATGGGCAACGATACCCCGTGGGGGCATCTCTACATCATGGATTCGTCGCCGGTGCCAATTAAGGCGACGACGCGCGCAGCGATCAGCGCGGCAAGCAGTTTGAATACGGCATTTGGACTGTTTGGCGACTACACGAAGGGCGACACGGTCAATTATCCGCAGCAGTTGAACTACGAAGGCGAGCGCATCGTCAGTCCGGTAGGCAGCATTCGTTACACGGGAGTTCCGACATCCGGGCTGAGGTTCACCGACGTGGAGGTGGAGAGGACCACCGACCCCACGGACGCAACCAACAGCTACGTGACCGCGATCACGGTTGACGTGGAGTTTATCAACCACTGGGCGCGCAAGATCGTTACGCCACTCAGCGCACAAATCGCGTTTTCCGGGTACGGTTCAGCGGAGGGCTCGGGGGCCGTGCAGACGGAAATCTATCTGGACGCGGACTCAGGTGATTCAGACTCAAGCGGTACGCTCACGGTGGAGTACACCGACGACGACAACAACCGGGTGTCGCACGATTACACGCTGAACTATGCCGATTCGTCCGGTGCGGTTCTCGCCACGCTGGAAGCCGGCCCGATGTCCGAGTGCGTCTCGGTGACGGGCGGCCCGGTGGGCGTCAACCAACTCACCATCAGCCTGATCGGTGAATCGGAAAAGTTCAATTTGGCCACGTTCACATGGTCGCCGGACGGAGCCCTGGAATTGATTCTGACCACGGACGCGCAGGACTACGGCGCGGAGTGTACCGTAGAAGTGATTCGCATCGGGCACCCGTCCGGCTACGCACCGATGGAGGAAGGCACGTTTACTCTGTCTTACAACAGCCGGGAAAGCACTGAAGTTCCGCTTCTTGGCGCCTATCTGCTGGAGCACGTTGGGACCGGCGAGTATACGGACCCGGCATTCGACTGGGCGGGGGCGGTCGGTGAGGCATTCAGGGCAACGGGTGGCTCGCCGGCGAACTCGCGCATCATGTTCAAGGCGGCCGAGAATTGGCCTTACGTCTACGAGATTGAAACCGCCGCGACGAGCTACGGGCTGGGACTGCGGTGCTACATCGAATGGATTCGGACGCAGGCGTTCGTTACGCACTCGACGACGACGGGGACGGTGTATGTTGTTTCTTCTGCTGCCGACCCCACGTTGACGGTCGTTCAGGCTGGCCACCCCCGTGAAAACTGCATTCAGGAGTTGACCTTTGCTGCTCACACGGCGGTCACAAGCGGCACATTTGCCATCACGTTTCAGGGGTCGACCGCCAACATCGCATGGAACGCCACAGAAGCCGAAGTTCAGACGGCGATGGACTCAATTTGGGGCGTCGGCAACATCATCGTCACGGCGGACCCGGACGAAGACGGCAATGTGGACTTCCCCGGGGCCGGAATGATTCTAGAGTTCGATTCGGACTATGCCTACACCGCCTACGCCGCTGTGGAAATCGACAGTACGCTACTACACACGGTGGCCGCTGGTGCGCCGGAGACGACCACGGAACTGATCTACGTCTACGACGATCCGACGGTAATCACAACCAGAATCACGGGCCGCGGCACGTTCACTGAATGGCGGCTGACATGCCCGTCGACCGTGACCAAGGGCAACTTTGAGCTTGACCTTGGCGGCGAGACGATCACGTTCCCGGCGCTGGTGACCGAGCGGGAAATGAACGCGGCGATCAAGGATGTGTTCCCGGACGATGGATTCTCCACGATCCGCGTTGACTTCTACACAACTGCCGGTCTGACACTCGCATCCGAAGACACGCCATTGCCCGGCAATGTGATTCACCTGATTACCACGGGCGACTATTACGAGACGGTATGGCTCGACAACACGCCGGAAGTGCGGACGCGGTTCTGGCACGCACCGATTGTCACCACGACCACTACCGCGTCGCCGCAGTGTGCGGTGGTCGGCACGATTCAAGATGGCTCGGCCGGTACGGCGCTAACGCTGACGGCCGTTACGGAAAACAGCGGGCCCAACGACTGGTCGGAACCGCTCAACTGGTCCAGTCAGATGGTCCCGGTTGACGGAGACGACGTGGTGTTGCAATCGTCCGCGGTTTCGATTCTGTACAACTATCCGCTCGCGGCCGATGCCTTGGCCCTCAAATCGTTCCGACAATACCAGAGTTTCACCGGCAAGCTCGGCTCGGAGCAGCTCAACGCGCCCGCGCTGTGTTTTACCGCAATCACTGCCGATTTCGGTCTGGGCGACGGGGTGGGCTCACTCTGGCAGCGCGTCGAGTTCGGCACCGGGATTGCCTCCCAGGTTATCACGGTCCACGCGACCCGCACGGGCACAATCGTCCGAACGCTCAACCTCTCGGGCGGCGACGCCAACACTCACCTGTATCTGAAGAAGGGATACGTCGGTGTGAACTTGCTCCCGGGCGATACCGGCACGCTCGGGGACCTGTGGGTGCTGCACTCCGGCACGCCGGCCACCGACGTGAACGTGCAAATCGGGACGGGCACGACGTTGACGACGATCAACCAAACCGGCGGCGTCGTGGAGGCTCACTGCTCCGTCACGACCTGGACGCAAACCGCCGGCACGGCCAAGCTGAAGGTGGGCGCTGTGACAACGCTGACCTGCACGGGCGGCATCTTCTACTACGATACGGGGACCAACACGATTGCGAGTCTGACCGTGGGAACTGACGGCGTGGTGGATGGAAGCCAGGGCGGCGGCACGGTTCACGTCACCACGCCCGCGTTCCCCGGCTCGATCACGCTGGCGGCGGCACGGACTGCCGGCTATCTGGTGGACCCGCTCATCCGGTTCGTTACGCCGTAAGGAGGCACAGCATCATGGCAATCGGCTCCGAACTCGACTCCAAGCTGACCCTCACGGGTGCATCGTCGTATGACCTAGGCGACGTGTATCCGAGCGTGCCGCTGAAAATGTTCCTCAACAACCGCTACCCGACGTGCGTGATTGCAACGCGGGCCAGCCAGACGATGGTTTTGGAACTGGTCGAGCGCGGCGTCTTGACGGTTCCCACCGATGCCGAGGTGCTCCGAGAACACTACCGGGAAACGGGCGGGAGAAACGTCGGGCTGGGGCTGTCCACGTCATTGGGCAAGTGGCAGAAAACGGGATGGTCGGTCGGCGGCAAGACGCTGAAGATTCGCGCGAAGTCTGCGGTGGCGAAGTCGAACCACGCGAAGATCATGGCGTGCATTCGGTCGTCGCTCAATCTCGGCGTCGAAGCCGTGATGAAACTGCCGCTGTCTGCCTCCACACAGTTCCGCCTCTATCAGACGTGGTCGGTGACAACCGGCACGCGCGCCCGCGCGGGGAGCTGGGGCGCACATTGCGTCTACGTGTGCGGCTACACGGCGGCCGGGCTGATCTGCCGAACGTGGCAGCGCGAACAGTTCATGACGTGGGGATTCTGGGACAAGTACGCCTATCAAGTGTACGCCGTGTGGGACGCAACAACGACGTGAAATATGGGCCGATTCACACCGGGAGAGTGCCAGTGCTGCGGCGGCTGCCGACCGGTAATGGAAACGTCGCCTATCGGGATCAAGCTCACGTTCGCCGACGTTGCCGACAACGTGGCGGCGGCCGACCGCTGGAACAGCAAGGGCGCGGAAGCGCTCAATGCCGAGTACGTGTTTGGCGACGTGTGGCTTTGGGAGGGCGGCGACGATCCGGACGGCGGCTGCTCACGCACGTCATCGACTGGCGTAACGTGGGACGAAACCACATCGCCGTGTGAGGGACATTCCGAGGTCTGGCGATGGGGTGATGGGGTTTGGGGAGATCAAGTCTGGACGCGCCACATATTCGGAGCGTGGCCGGGCAACTGCTCGCACCCGAATTGTCCGGAGGGTTGCGAGTCGGTCGCTCCGCCCGGGATTGGTGACTACGACGGCGCGGATGTCTACTCGCCGTGCAACGGTCCGCCGGTTGCCGTCGAGCCGTTCGTCTTTTATGGCGAGGACGAGGCCGCTTACGCCGCGGCCTACTGGAGTTTCTCGGTGGAGATCGGCTACGACCCCGAAGAAAAACGGCGGTGGATCACCGTTCAGGCTGCCGTTGTCGGAACGCTGTTTGGAATCGACGGGCCGACGTGGACGCTTGAGGAAACGGAGGGCGTCTCGGCGCCGTTCGCGCTGCTCGATCTGGAGGACGAGGAAATTCCCATGGACGGCGACGTGCCCGAAGGATTTCCCGGGGACTGGTACAGTGCGACCCTCACGGTGAGCGGCTACCGCCCGGAGTAGTCCCATGCACTGCCTGTTTGCTCAGGTGCTCGCCGACCAGCCCACGGCCGCAGGCGTCCTCTACCGGTGTCAGGTCTGCGGGCTCGGTTATCGAACGTACACCGCGATAGATCGGGTGGTCCGCGAATGCCAAGGCACGGCAGAGCAATGGGCGGCCACCCGGCGGGAAATGGCTGTGGCGTGCGTTCGTGAGGCGGTGCCGCCCGCGAACCTCACGCGGGCACTAGAACAGCTCGAGCGCTGCTTGCCCTGCACGGCGTTTCTGGTCGACCGCTGCCGGATTGCCGGCTGCGGGCGGAAATGGCTGCGGATTCTCCAGTCCGAGCGGTGCGCGACGCGCACCCCCGCCTAGGGTAGTTGTTGCGTATAGCGGCCCTAGCGGCCCGCCTGGCTTCCGTGGCCCGGCAACACGACGCCCACTCCGCTGCCAGCCTGGCGCGTCCTGGCGAACCAGCCGCCTTGAAATTGCCACCCCGCCGATTCCGCCTGTTCAGGCGTTCAGGGAGGCGGCCCGCCGGGTCTGTGTTCACGCGAAATCGGCTGTTTCCCGGGGGTTCTGTGCGCCGGACCCCCGAATTGTACCGATCTCGATATACATTTCCCAAGTGTCCACTAACGCCGTAAGTCTAGACGCGGTATAGCCTTACCGACTCGCCATTGACTTATAGATTTATAAAGCTAGAATTGTGGCATAAGGAGAGAGAGATGAGCACCGCGACGAAGAAAGCCCGAAACAGCCACCAGCCGACCGGCCAGTGGATCCGCCGCGACAAGCGGTTGGCAATCTACCTCCGCGACCACTTCAGCTGCATCTATTGCCTGGCCGACTTGCACGACGCGGACCCGAGCGGAATCACCCTCGACCACCTGGTGCCGGTGAGCGACGGCGGGAGCAACGAGGCCGACAATCTTGTTACCTCGTGCCGCCACTGCAATTGCTCGCGCCAGGACATCCCGGTGGCCCGCTTCGCCGGCCGGGCTGCGATGGCTCACATCCGGCGCAACACGCGGCGATCGTTGCGAAAGTATCTTGCCTTGGCCCGCGACATCCTCGCCGGAAAGGCCGACCGCGACTCAGATTTGGAGGCTCAATAAATGGAACAGGACACCAACAGCCTAGCGTTCCGGCTACGCTCGCTCCGCGACAAGGCCGGACTCACTCAGCGCGCGCTGTCCGACTCGGCCGGCATTACCGAAATGGCGATCAGCCGGATCGAAAATGGACATGCGACAAACGTGGAGCTTCGGACGCTCGTGGCGCTGGCAAAAGCCCTCGGCGTTTCGATTATCGACTTGATTCCCGAGGGCGGCTAGGCGCGCCGCCTGGCCGGGCCACAGAACGACAACCACCAACACGAGGAGAGAATCATGCGAACCGTGCGATTGACAAACAGTTTCCACGACACCGCCATCACGCTGCGAGTGCCTGATAAACGCGACTACCTCACGGCTCGGCAGGTGCATCGCGCACGCCGGGAGTTGTGCGGCCGTCGGGATTGCCAATGTGGCCACGGGCCGGCGCTGACACGGGGGCCCGACCAAACGCTGGACGGCACCCGCATTACACTGGTGCCCGACTCCGACGGCTCCGCGTGGATTGAGACGTGCTGAAACACCACTAACTGAGGAGAGAGAACATGACTACCTACTATGGATCAGCTATTTTAGCTGGCCCCGTCGGCGCAAAAGACACCCCAGAGCAGTTTCTGCCGATCATGGCGAGTGGCGCGCCCACCGAGACTGCGATTGTGATTACTGCCGATTCTGCTGAGGCCGCGCGCGACAAGCAAATTCTGTGGCACCTCGTGCGCAATCGGATCGCCGAACTGCGGCGGCAGCGCGTTTGCGTGGAATATGCCGAAACACGCGACGAAGTTCTGAAGCGGTTGGAGGTGCTAGCGGACCGGGTGATTCGTTGACGCCCACACCCCGCGCCCCGTGGCGGCAGGCACGGGCGCACGGGTGCGAGCGTTTCGCACGCTGGACCACCGGGCAACAGGTGGCAACCCCAACGCCTCTGGGGATTCAGGAGGCAACCAGGAGAGTCATATCATGTCCAAACGCACCATCACCCTTACCAACCGCGCGCCAGTCACCATCGACGAAGACAACTGGCCCACCATCGCCGAGGCCACCGACAGTGAGCACGACGGAGAGGTGGAATGCCAGGCCACCCGCAAGAGCAAGTGGTCCGTCCGCGTCCGCAAGCACAGCGACGGCCGCGCCATCGTGTACGCCACGTACAGTTACGACACCAACTGGCGTAACGCTCGCTGCTACTCAGCAAAGCGCGGCATCCTGGTGGCCTCGGGCGGTGATCTAGTGGCCGCCATCCGCGAGGTGTGCGACGACATCGCCTACGCCGAGTGCGACGAGGAAGACGCCGAACGCTGGCCGACACTGGCTGCGGAGTGCATTGCCAATCTGCCGGCGGAGGAACTCGACTAATGTCCGCCCGCTCCTTGCCCTGGACGGGAACCGATCCCGTCCAGGGAAAGAATGGGGCAACCTAACACGAGGAGAGAATCATGGCTACCGTAACAGTGAAAATCGGAACCCAGGAACTCCACATCTCTGATGCCACGGGCGGCTACACGATCAACGCCGAGGCTGAGGTGGCAGCGATAGCGGAACTCCGCGAGGGGTTTGGGCTGGCCGCCGACAATGCCACGGCTACGATCTACACACACGGACAGGTAATGGCCGAGATCAACTCCGAACTGGCGCGGCAGTTCATCGCGGCCCGAAAACTTGCGGCCAAGGCGACCGCCGGCTGAATTCACCACCACTAACTGAGGAGAGATCATGGACAAAAAGCCCGTAGTGACCTACCAATCACCACGCGGAGACACCTGGAACCTCTGCGCCGACTGTCAGCGCGAAGCGGTAGAGCGTGATGCCTGGCCGCGCGACGCCACTGGACAGGAGTATTGCACCGTTAGCCACGGTCTGCATGATGGCCGTTGCGACGGCTGCCAACGCGCCGAGTAGTCGGTACCCTCACCCGCGCCGGGCACGCTCGGCGCGGGATGACGGGCAACCATCTAACACGATGGAGAGAAGAACGATGGCAACTCACACGATTCCAAATGCAAACTGGCCAATGGCTCTTGCCAAGGCTGTCGCGGAAGCATCCGATGGAGATGTGATCCAGTGTCACTCCCAGGCACAAGCGGCGGCTGGCGAACGCGCACGACTGCGGATGTGTCCAGAGAAAGCCCTCGTATTTCTAATCGAGGAGGCGGCGCAAGCCGCGAACTGATGTCCACCTATGGTTTTGAGTGTCTCATCCGCGGTCCGGCCACCGAGCAAGCATATCGCGGGGCATACGTTGCCGCGAAGGTGTGGGACTGGCTCCAGCAGGAGAGGCGAATCCAGTACGTGCCATGGGCGATGAGCGACCCAATAAAAGCAGCCCGGCAGGCCGAGCATGATAGCTTGCTCGATATGCTAGAGCATGAGATACGTGAGGCGGCTAAGGAAGCACGAGGCGCGGACTGAACCGCGCCATCACCGCCCGCACCACTCCCGCCACACGCCGCGGAGTAGCTCCAGCAGGTTCCGGGCGAAACGCGACCCATCGCACAGCGGCGAGGCGGCGACGCGCTGGCGAAGCCCGGCGCGCAATGCAGCCAGACGCGGCAGGTCGCCGGCCAGACTCACGGCCATGCCAACATACTCCTCGAGGTCTCGAGCAATCGTCTCCGTCAGCCCAACATTCGACAGATGGCTCAAGGAGTGGCGGCCGGCGAACGTCTCCCCGGGGTAGGTGACCACGGGCACGCCCATCCACAGGGCTTCACAGGTCGTCAGCCCGCCGCTGTAAGGGAACGTGTCCAGGGCTAGGTCCACGCGGTTGTAGGCGGCCAGCAGTTCCGCGTGCTCCGACCAGCCGGCGAACTCCACCCGCTGGGGCTCGATACCTTGCTCGGCGAACACCGCCCGCAGTCGCCCTGACACGGCGGCGTTGTCCAAGCCCCGGTACTTCAGCAGCAGCCGGGCACCGGGGAGTCGCCGCAGGATGGCCGACCAGGTGGCAATCACCGCCGGCGTGACTTTCGCCGGGTTGTTGAAGCTGCCGAACGTGACCCGGCCGTTCTCGAGCGCCGGCAGCGGGCCTATCGGCGGCGCCTCGGTCGGCGGGTCGAAGCACACGTAGCCATCGGGCATCCGTAGCACCCGCTCGCAGTAGTCGGCCTCGGCGCCAGGCGGGACCTCCCAGCGGTCGGCCAGCAAGTAGTCCATGGCCGACAGCCCCGTGGTGCCGACGTAGCCCGCCCATGTCACCTGAATGGGAGCCGGATTGCGGGCGAAGGTCAGCAGGCGATTCCCGGCAAAATGGCCGCCGAGGTCGAAGAGGATGTCAATGCCATCGGCGCGAATCTGCTCGGCCAACTGATCGTCGGAAAGGTCGGCGACGGGTCGCCACACGTCGGCCGTGGCCTGAAATCGGGCGGTCATCGAGTCGGGCGTGCGGCGGGTGGAGTAGCAGGTCACCGAGCATTGGACGCGGTCGAGATTTTCCAGGGTCCGAATCAGGAGGTAGCCGACCGGGTGGCGGGCGAAATCGGCTGAGACAAATCCCAGCCGTAGCGGCCGGTTCGGGTCGCGGGTGCTCTCGTGTGGCTTCCGCGTTGCGCGTAGCGGGGCGGCAAATCGTCGCTCGTACTCGGCATGGTCCGCCGCCAAATCCCGCCGCGTGACACCCTCGCGGTACTGGAGCACGTGAAGCAGATCGTCGAACGCTTCTGGCAAGTCATGCTTCATCTCCGCAGCTAGCCGGAAGCATTCGCACGCGGCTTCGACCTGCCCCAAGTCCTTCAGCGTGTTCCCCAGGTTGTACTGGAGTTCGGCCCAGTCTGGCCGCAGCTCGAGCGCACGCCGATAGTAGTCAACCGCCTGGCTGAGTCTGCCTTGCTCGCGGATGACGTTGCCCAGGTTGTTCGTTGCCGCCGCGTGCGCCGGCTCCGCGTCCACGATCCGCCGGTAGATGTCCTCGGCGACGTCTAGCCGCCCGGCTTGCTGGTGGGCGAAGGCGATCGTCAGAGCTTCGGAGAGCGTGGCCATCGTGCCGGCTCACTCTATGGCTTAATTTTCGCGTCCACGAATGCCGCGAGCTTCTCAGCCTTCTGGAGCCACGGCCCGAATGCCTTGGCTTCCTTGCGATCCAAGAGAATGCTTCCCCCAAATATTCGTTTCGCTGGGGATATGGAGACGTTGAATCCGTGCTCGGGGTGGAGCCAGAAGCTTACCTTGATGTCCCCGGCCGATACCGTCTCGCGTGCCTCGCCGCCTTTCGCACGCATCGCCGCATAACGCTCATCGGACTGCGCAAGTACCGCACCGACGGCGGACGCATCGGTGGGCTTCATTCGTACCCACTCCATGTCTCCGTTGAGAACAACGAGCGTGGAATCCTGCGTCTTGGTCACGCTCAGTCCGCTCTTACCGACAGCGGCGACCTTCCACGTAAACTCGAATTCGTCGATCACGAAATCCTCGGCCACCGCAACGTGCAGGAGCGCGAAGAACACCGGAGCCGCGAGAACCGCAGAGAAACGCATCGCCTTGCCCTCCAAGTTGCCCCTCCACCCGCCAGCATAGCGCCGACAGGCGGGGCGAGTCAAGGGGCGGGGGCGTGAGGTGTAACGTATCCGAACGCTCTGTATCATTTCTGAAAATCCGCAAGATTTCCGCAAGCCGCGCGATGAGCGCAGCCGACGCCTTCCAAATAGCCGGTACAAGTCCCGCCACCACAATAGTTTAGAGTCAAGTTGCGTCCCCGCAATTTGGCGATCGTGGTGGCGGTTTACTCCGCGCGGTCCTGCTGCTGTGGCCGTCTGAACACTCGGTCGTCTGTTGTAAACCGTTGCCCGGCAACCGCTTATGGCTGGAGTCGGGCAGCGGTTTTTTGATTGCGCCCAGCGAAAAGCTCCGTTGACAATGAAAGCCACGCGGGTCTAGATTATCGACCATGCGAATCGAGCGGCTTCAGACCCGCTTGGTCCGCGAAACACAGCAGCCCTCTTGAGCCCTCTGGCTCACCCGGGCACCAACAGCCAAATCAGCCCGCTCACACATACGCACGGACGCACAAAATGCGCACCGGATTGCGAGTCGCGATTTCGTGCTATATTTCCACGGTGGGTAAATCCCGCAACGGAGTGCGTTCCACCGCACATCCGGGGCGGACTGATGATTGCATTCCCGCAAACACTTGCGGACTTCTTCGAGCGCGTCTATCGGCCGAGGCGGCTGCCGGGCGGCGCACCGAACACAATTCGTCTATACTGGGTGCTGTTCCGCGCCTTCGAGTCGCACCTTCACCGTCCGCCGTTGCTGCAGGACCTGGACGCGGATACGATCACCGAGTTTCTCTCAGCCTACTCTGCGGACCACGCCCCTCGATCCGTCAACGCGATGCTCGATCGGCTGATGGCGCTGGCCCGATTCGCAACGCAAAAGCGGCTGCTCGCCGAGGTCCCCGATGTGCTGGCCTGGCCCGAGCCACGGCGCATCCCACGAGCCTACAACCTGGATCAAGTGCGCCGGCTGCTGTTGGCCTGCCGAGGAGCCTGCGGAGTAATCTGCGGGCTCCCGGCAGGTTTATACTGGTCGGCGGTCGCATTGACCTTCTACTACACGGGCATCCGGGCGTCGGCCTGCTGGATGCTGGAACAGCGGGATTTGGAGGACGGCGTACTGCGGGTCCGACCGGAGACGCACAAGCCGCGCACCGAGCTGCTATTCGTTCTTCCCGACGACTGTCTGAAATCGCTACGGGCGATTTGGGAGCCACCACGTCGGCTGATCTTCCCCTGGAACAAGGCATCCACCGAACGCTATCCGGCGTGGCGGCGTATTCTCGCCCGGGCAGAATTGCCCATGACGCGCTACGATCTATTTCAGCGGTTGCGGCGCACATCGGGTACGCTGGTCGAAGCGGCTGGGGGCGACGGCTCGCGGCACTTGGGCAACGGCCGGGCGATCTTCGAGCGGCACTACCTAGATCCGATTGTCGGGCGCCGCTCACAGATCAGCTTGCTGCCAAGCCCAGACGTGGCGACCGACCGGCAGCTACGGCTGTTCTGACCTTCTCTCTGCACTCACGCTCTACATCCCTGCGCCCCGGCACGTCGCTGGACCGAGCAGCCGGGTCGCCGGGGGGCCGCGTGGCCCGCTCACCTCAGCCTCCCGCCCAGCCTGGCGATCGGTCCCTCGGGGCTGGGCAATTTGCAAATCACCTCTGCGTCCCGATGCAGGCTCCGCCGGCGCGGTGGCCGGGTTGCTCCACCGCGCCGGCGGGTGGAGGAGATAAGGACACAACTCGAAAGGTAACGCCATGAACATCACCCGCGCGCGCAACGCAGCCGACGCCCGCGACCAGCAGCCGGCGTGGCGAGTCGAGCTGGCGATTTACGCCATGGCCGTGGTCATCGTCGCCGTGGCGTTGGCGATTACCGCCGGGTGTGCGTGGCTGTGGGGCTACTAAGGACGCTGCCGCACGAGGTGGCGGCTGATGGACTGGCAGGCGGCCAGGAGGTAGGAACGCCGGCCGAGGCACGGGAGCGGAGGCCGGCAGAAACAAGGAGGAAATATGAGCAGCGGACAGGAGCATAGCGAGGCGTTGGGCGACGCGGTGGTCCAGGCGATCCGCGACAGCCGGCCCATCGGCAACATCGACACCCTGGTGAGTCGTGGCCACATCGAATGCGGCCGTCTCGACACCCTCGTTGAGGAAATCGCCGTCGCGGACTATCGGCAGCAGGCGCACTCGCGCATAGAGTCGCTGTCGCTCGTCCTCTCGGCGATTCGGCTGGCGTGGCGGCAGGATGCGGCCAGTTAATCACACATTTTCCCGTACTGGAGACACAACAATGTCCACCGACCCTAGTGCGCCAACGACCGAGCCCCAGGCCAAATGGGTGCGCGACTCCGCAACGCCACTCCCACCAGTGCCACGCATCCCAGCAAGCAAACTGACGTTGCCGTGCGGACGGAAGGTCCTCGTGGAGTGGTGGAACTACACACATAGCTGGAATATCAGCATGGTGCCAAACGTGTACGTGGAGGCACCGCCCGGCCGCATCGACGTCGCGGAGACGGACGGCATTCCGCTGCTGATCGCGCATCTCGAACAGATCCTTTCCGAATTGCGAGCGATGACGTGCGACGCACCAGCACAACAGTCACGGTCGGCCATACATGGGAGCCCGAGTTGCCTAACGGCGACATACCGGCCAGCTACGACTTTGCGGTGACCGGCACCGTGCAGCCCGGCGAGCCCATGGTGCTCTACGACCGCGACGGCAGCGGCTACCCAGGATCACCGCCCGACGGTGGAAATCACCGGGGCAAGCCTGGAGAAGGTGCATAACGACTACGGCGACCACGAAGGCACACACTTTCCCTTTCGCGCGGAGATGGAAGCCATGTTTCTCCGCGTCGTGGAAGCCACTCCGGCACTGCGGGAGGCTATCGAGGACGCCATGCTGGAGATGGCGGGAGAAAGGAGCGGAGGCGACCCAAGAGAACTGAACTAAGGGGCACTTTTGCTTGGCTTGGAGGTATCAAAAATGCTTGGA
>JAQTVL010000512.1 GCA_028706835.1 Phycisphaerae bacterium
GGAGTTCTTTTTGAGCGGGTCCGGGGCGTTGGCGCCGAGGGCGCCCGCGGCCAGGTGGCGGACCACTCGCCCGTTGACGTCGACCACGGCCACCTCGACGTCGGTCGCGGCAGCGGCCTCGAAGGTGATCCGGACGTCCTTGCCGGCTGCGGCGGCGGTGGGCTTGACCTTGAAGTCCGCCTTCGGCTCGGCGGCGAGGGCGGCGATCGGGAACAGGGCCACGAGAGTTGCGGCGAACGCAACGGTGCGCATGAAAGGCCTCCTGCGTGAAAGGGACCGGCCCTGATTATGTCAAACCCTGTAGAGGAATCCAGAGGGGACAAGCCGGGCAACAGGAGTTGGACGCCGGCTGGCGGCCGGGTCCGGCCATGTTACTTCGCCGGCTGCGAGGTCGGCGCCTTCTCCTGGACCGTGACGCGGTCGATCCGGCCGGTGGACTTGAACGTGAATAGGCCGGTCAGAACCGAGCCATCCTTCAATTCGCAGCGGAGTTGCGACGGCGGCTTCGGGCTGGGCGGAAGCAGCGTCCATTTGCCCACGGCCCGGGCCGCGTCGAGGCGGCGGGACAATAGCACCGGCGGTAGCCAATCGTCGGGGCCGCATTGCAGCTTGCCCGCAGCCGCGGCGGCGAAGAACTCGTCGGCCGACGTGAACGTCTGCCTCTGGGCGACCGCCCGGCCGAGGAAACTCGTCATCGTTGCGACCAGCACGCGGGCGCGGAGCGTGGCCGTGGGGTCTTCCGGCTGCGCCAGCCACCAGTCGGCCCAGCGTTTCTCGAACGCCTCGACGTCGTTGCCGAAGCGCGGCTTCCAGGCCCGCGACCAGTAGGCGCCTTTGCTGACCGCCTGGAGGAACCCCTCGAACGGCTTGACGTACTTGCCGTCGTCGGCATGGACGAGGAAGTGGACCATGGACCAGGCCTGCACGTAGTTGGCGTGCTCGATCTTGTTGTTCCACTGGTCCGGCTTGAGCTCCATCATCTTCTCGAACGGCATGTACTTCCTGGCCTGGATCAGCGCCTGAATCTCCGCCAGTTGGCGAGGCCAGATCAGCCCGCAGACAAACCCGTCGCCGGTGAATCGCGAGCTGCCGAAGTAGTCGGCCATGCCCTCATGCACCCAGATGGGCAGGTTCACGCCGAGGGCCCGCACCGCGAACTGGTGAAATGCCTCGTGCTGCACAGTCTCCCAGGTCGCGTTGAGGTCGAACGGGTTGGCGAACGCCATCAGCTTGTTGTTTGTGAACACGCCGCCGGAGCCCGCGGGCCCGCCGTTGGCGTAGTAGTCCTCCGCCCGGCGGTACAGGTAGAACGGCAACCGCTCGTTCGGGTTGGCCGACGCGAAGCCGGCGGTGCGTTGGGAATACTCGTCGTAGAGCGCGGTCAGCCGGGCGTCCGCTTCGCGGATCGCGTCCTTGTCAAGGTCGCTGTAGATGACGTAGTGCCTGGTCTGGTATTGCTTGACGGGTCGCGCGTCCGGGTCGCGCGGCGTCGCCGCGACAAGCATTGCAGTGAAGGCGAGGGCGAGGGTGAGGCGCATCGGATGCATGCAATCGCTCCAACAAGACACTCAGTCCGGTTGCGTTGCCGGACGGTCAATCCGCACGTCAATCTTCTCGACCCGGCCGGCGGCGCTCAACGTGAACCGGCCGACAATCGTGCCCCCGGCGCGCAGGTTGCACAACAGGTGCGGCGGCTGGCCAGGCTCGGCGACGATCGACCATCGGCCATACCACTTGAGCGTCTCGACGCGGGCGGCCAGCAGCGACGGCGGCAGCCACTGGGCCGGATCGCATTTGAGCTGCTCAGCCGCGGCCAGTTTGAGGAATTCGTCCGCCGACTCGAACGTCTGCTTCGCGGCGGTCGCCCGGGCGAAGAAACTGGTCGCCGTCGCGGCCATCGCCTTGCCGTATGACTCCGCGGTCGCGCCCTTCGGGACCGCCATCCACCAATCCGACCATTGTTTCTCCAGTGCATCCATGTTTGGGAACTGGACTTTCCAGGCAGCCTGCGGAGCCGCGCCGCGATTGATCGCGTTGAAGAAGGCTATCAGCTTCTGCTGGTTCTTGTCTTCGTCGCCGTGGAGCAGGTAGAAGACCAGCGACCAGCCCTGCATGTAGTTGTTCACGTCCGCGCCGTACGCCGGGTGCTGGATCTTCATCAGTTCGACCAGCGGCTTGGCCGTCTTCTCGCGGATCAGCCATTGCACCGTCTGCCGGTGGCCCGGCAGGATAATGCCGAACACGAACCCGTCGCCGGTGAAGATGCCGTTGCCGAAGTAGTCAGCCAGGCCTTCTTCGATGCAGCATGGAATCTTCGAGCTGATCAACTGCTCGGCGAACTGGTGGAATCCCTCGTGCTGGATGAGTTGCCAGGCGTTCTCGCTGGCCCTGGCCCCGACAATGGCCATCAGCTTCTTGCCGGTGAAGCACCCGCCGGTCCCGCGCCCCCCGCCCGCGGCGTAGTAGTCCTCGGCGTTGGTGTAGAGGTAAAGCGGCATGCGCCCCTGGAGCCGCCCGTTGAACCCGGTCAGCCGTCGGGAATACTCGTCGGCCATGGTCGTTGCCCGCAGGGTGGCGGTGCGAACGTCCTCGGCGCTCATGTCGGTGAAGATCGTGTAGTATTTGGTCTGGTACTGCCTCAACTGGGCCGGGGGGCGCCTGACTGGCGGCGGCGGCGTCGCCGCCGGGCGGGTCGTCGGGGCGGCGAGGGCGACGGAAGCCAGCGCAGCCAAGAAGAGAAGGAATCGGAGGGTTGACATTGAAGGCGTCGAACCGCCTCCGTTGTTCCTCAACCTGTCATTCCTGGATCGCAATCTACAGCCTCTTCCTCACGGCGCGAACGTCTTGTCGGCCGACCGCGTCTCCAACCCAGCCGGGTCGCGGGCGGTCACGCGGTAGTGGACGGTCTCGCCCTTGGCCGGCACGGGGATCTTCAGCGTCGCGTGCCGCGAGTAGCCATATCGCCGGCCTTGCACGCCCTTGCTCTTCTGCGGCTCGGGCCAGTCGATGAAGTCCACATACTTGCCGTAACTCGCGGTCGGGCCGTAGTCGATGCGGAACAGCGCAACGTCCGCCAGTTCATCGTCCTTCTCGCCGGCCAGATCGATGCGGATCGCAACGTCCTTGCCGACAGCCTTGGCCGCGATGGCGCCGATTGCCGGCGGCGTCTTGTCCGCCTTTTGCAGGCTGCGGAACGGGGCATACAGCGGATCGCCGAACGTCACGCCGGCCCATCGCTGCCCGAGCCGCAGCGAGCCATAGACGGCATCGGCCCAGTTGTAGCCGTCGCCCAACGCGAGGATCATCTGGTCGCCCCAGGGAATGCCGATGGACAGCGGCTCGGTCGTCACGCCGAACGTGGCGGCCATGCCGCGGTGCATCGCGCCGCTCGCCCAGGTCATGCACGAACTGTCGACGTGTACGCCGATCGCGCCGGGGAGGAACTGGAACACGTCCTCGTACTGCCCCAGCCCGTAGAATCCGAAGAATATGAAGCAGTTGGTCGCGGGGAACTCGCCAGGCCGGGTGCAAATGATCCTGTCGCCCGGGGCGAAGCCCTTGGTCGAGGCCAGCAGCAGCCGGTTGGCGTTGACCAGCCGGCCGATCGCCGTCGTCGTCGCCTTGCCGTTGGTGACTTTCGCGCCGGTGGGGACGTAGAGCGCCTGCGGGAGTTCCTTGCCCGGCGCCTTCGGCCCGTCGAGCACAACGCCCTGGTCGCTGACGGCGTCAGCCGCCCTGCTGATCGTTGCGACGACCGTCGGGACGTGCGGCG
>JAQTVL010000028.1:0-5111 GCA_028706835.1 Phycisphaerae bacterium
GCGGTCCTCTTGGCGCAGTTGCCCGGCGGCGGGGCGGCGATTCTGAACACCGACAGTTTCTGGCGGTATTACGTGACGATTCGCCCGCCGGTGGTTGCCGGCGAGCCCAACGCGGTCATCGCCGTCACGGTGCCGTATCGCAGCTACCCCGGCATCGAGCGGATTGAGACCTCGCCGCCGCCCGAGGACTGGGCCGGCGCTGACTTCGACGACGGCGGCTGGAACCGCGGTCGGGCGAAGGGCCTGGCCGGCATTCCCGGCGTGATCGGTCGGCCCGGCATCGAGTTCTCCATCGCGGCCGTGTCGATGCGCGGCAAGTTCGAGGTGGCGGATCCGTCGGCGGTCAAATCGCTGGAACTGGCGATGAGATATCGCGGCGGCGTGGTGATTCGCGTGAACGGACAGGAGGTCGCTCGCGGCGACATGCCCGGGGGCGAACCCAAGCCCACAACCGCCGCCAGGCCGTATCCCGACGAGGCGTGGGTCAACGAGGCGGGCAAGTTGCTGTCGGCCAAAGACGTTTCGGCTGCGGGTCGCCTGGCCAAACGCGATCGGCAGGGCACGTTCGCGATTCCGCCAGCCGCGTTGCGTAGGGGCGTGAACGTCCTGGCGATCGACATTCGCCGGGCCGATTACCACCCGGCGGCGGCCCGCGGCAACTTCATGGAGAACGGCTGGGCGCCGATCGGGCTGTTGGACGTCCGGCTGTCCGCAACGGGCGGCCGGGTGGCTGCGAACGTTACGCGTCCGGCTGGCGTGCAGGTGTGGAATGCGGACGTCAACGACCGCATCGACGTGACGGACTATGGCGACCCGGCGGAATCGAAGAAGCCCGGGCCGATCCGGATCGTCGCCGCGCGCAATGGGTCCTTCGCCGGCCAGGTCGTTGTCGGCAGCGGGAGCGACCTTCGGGACGTCAAGGCGGTGGCCGGCGAGTTGACGAGCGGGGCCGGCAAGATCCCCGCAGCCAGGCTCCAGGTGCGCTACGGGCTGGTCGATCAGCAGGCCCATGGACGGGCGGACTGGGCGGACGGCCTGTCCGAGCAGCCGCCAGCCGAGGTCAAGCCGAGCAAGGGCGGCGGCGCCGTCGTGCCGATCTGGCTGACGGTGAACGTGCCGGCTGAGGCTGCGGCGGGGTTGTATCGCGGCGAGATGAAGGTGTCGGCGGCCGGGCTGGCGGAGACGATTGTGCCGGTCGAGGTGACGGTCGCAAACTGGGCGATTCCGGACCCGAAGCAATTCCGAACGTATGTCGGCATCTATCAGTCGCCGACGACCGTGGCGCTGCAGTACAAGGTGGACGAGTGGTCCGAGCAGCACTGGAAACTGCTGGAGAAGAGTTTCGCGATGCTGTCGCTGGTGGGCAATCGCATCGTGAACATCCCGCTGGTCGATCGAACGCAGTTCGGCAACGACGAGGGCATGGTCTACTGGATCGCCAAGCCGGACGGAACCTACGACTACGACTTCAGCGTGTTCGACCGATACGTCCAGATGACCAAGAAGTATTTCGGCGCCGTGGATTTCGTCGCGCTGCACGTCTGGCATGCCAGCGGCTGGGAGGTTCGCCGGGCCGACCAGGAGAACACGGTCACCGTTATCGACAAGGCCACCGGCAGGCGTGAGCACAAGCAGGTGCCGGCGTTCGGCACGGAGGAGAGCAAGAAGTTCTGGAAGCCGGTGCTGGACGCGATCCGCGAGCGGCTGGCCAAGGAGGGACTGGACAAGGCCATGTGCCTGGGCATCCTGTCGGACGGCACAGCGCCGCCGGAGGTGTTCAAGGCATTCGATGCGATCATCCCCGGCGGCAGCAAGTGGACCCGTGGCTGCCATACCGTGACCAATGTGCCGGGCCCGTATCGCCTGCTCAAGGACACCACCGCCGAGGTCGTCTGCCACGAATACTGCTACGGCATGTCGATGGCGGACCCCGCCAAGGGGTTGCCGGCGATCCACGCGCAGCGAGGCCGGCCGGGCATCGCCTACATTCGGCACAACTGGGACCACACGACGTCGCTGCTGAAGTATCGCACGTTCGCCGAGCGGGCGCTGTATTGCGGGACCCGCGGCGTCGGGCGGACGTGCCTGGACTTCTGGCCGGTCATCGCCGACAAGCGCGGCGACAAGGCCAACATCTACAACCGCTGGCCCTTCTCCAGTTGCGGGCAGCGATCGCCGAACACGTTCTACCTCAGCCGGCCGGGCCCGGCGGGCGCCGAGCCGACGGTTCGCTTTGAGCAATTCCGCGAAGGCATCCAGCAGGCCGAGGCGATGATCGTTGTGTCCGAAGCGATGACCGACCGGGCGGCGGAGATCGGGCCGGAACGGGTCGCCAGGTGCCGCCAGTTGTTCATCGACCGCCTGAACTTCGCCAAGGCTCACGCCCCGGAAAGCTACGGGCAGATCAGCATGAGCACGGACCACTGCGGCTGGCGGGAATTGAACCGGCGGCTGTTCGATCTCGCGGGCGAGGTGGCGGCCAAGAAGTGAAATTCCAGGACGCAAGGGGCCGCCGGTCGATCAGGCCGTTATCATTTCCGCCGCCAGTTCCGCGACGCGGTCGGAGGCGTTGATGGCGGCCAGGGGCTTGACCAACTCCCCAAGCTCGCGGCGCATTGTCGCCTGACGCTCAGGGTCGGCGAGCAGCGATTCCATTTCCGCCAGCACAACCGCGTCGTCGCCGAACCACGGCAGGAATTCGGGCACGACACGCCGGCCCGCGATGATGTTCGGCAATGCCAGAAGCGTCGGCTTGAGCAATCGCCGGCCGATCAGGTTCCACATCCACGGAATCGTCTTGTACATCACGACCATCGGCCTGGCGAACCAGGCGACTTCGAGCGTGACCGACCCGGAGACAGCCAGCACGGCATCGGACCACGCGAGCACGTCGTGCAGCCGGCCGGGAACCAGTTGGGCGGGCGAACCAGCGACCATCGCCGCCACGTCGAGCGAGTGCCCGTGGCCGGGCGGCGGGGCGGCGACGACGAAGGCCGCCTGCGGAAACTTCTTTCGCAGGGCCGCGGCGATTCGAAGTTGGGCGGGGAGATGGTTGGTGATCTCCTGGCCCCGGCTGCCCGGGAGCAGGGCGATTTTCGGCGAGCCGGCAGGCAGCGTCGCGATGAAACCGGCGTCCGGCCTGAAATCCACCAGCGGCTCGAAGATCGGATGGCCGACGAACGTCGCGGGCACGTCGTATTTGGCGAAGAACTCCGGCTCGAACGGCAGGATGCAGGCGATGCGGTCGACGCGGCGGCGGAGCTTGTCCATCCGCCAGTCGCCCCACGCCCACAATTGCGGCGCGACGTAGGCCAGCACCGGCACGCCGTGCGACTTGCTCCGCCCGGCGAACGGCAGGTTGGCTGCCGGCGAGTCGACCGTGATGTGCAGCGCGACCGGCTCATCGAGCAGGAACCGGTCGAACTGCCACAGCCGGCGAAGCATGTTTGGCACGCGGGCGAGCGCGCCGAACAGCATGGCGCTCCGGCCGGTGAGGTCGGCAAGCAGTTCGACGCCGGCCTCGGCCAGCCTCGGCCCGCCGAACGCGACCAGCCTGGCGTCGGGGATGCGGCGGCGCAGCGCAATCGCCAGGTTGGCGGCGTGCTGGTCGCCGCTGGCCTCCGCGGCAGTCAGGACGATGGTGGGTCGAGGCTGCATGGCCGACAGTGTAGAGTGCCAGGCGCGAAGTGCCAAGTGTTAGTCGCGTCGGACCGGCTGATACAGCGAGTCGCGCTCGACCGGGACCAGGTCTGCCTGGCGTATCAGGGTCTCGATCTGCTCGACGGTCATCTCCTGCCGTTTACCCGCGCCTTCGCGGTGGGTGATGTCGTAGGTGACCACCGTGCCGTCGAGGTCGTCGGCGCCGAAGTGCAGGGCGACCTGGCTGAGCTTGGCCCCGGTCATCACCCAGAACGCCTTGATGTGCGGGATGTTGTCCAGCATCAGCCTGGCGACCGCGACTGTCCGCAGGTCGTCCACGCCGGTCGGGCCGGGCAGGTGCGATAGCTGGCTGCCCGCGGGAATGAAGCTCAGCGGCACGAAGGCCTGGAATCCCGGCGCTTCGTCCTGGAGCGTGCGTAACTGGATCATATGGGCCACGCGCTCCGCGGGCGTTTCCACGTGGCCGTAGAGCATCGTCGCGTTGGTCGGCAGGTGCATTGCGTGGGCGGCGCGGTGGACGGCGAACCAGTCAGCGGACGCCTTGCCGCGGTAGTTGAACGTCTCGGCGTGGACGCGCTCGGAGAACACCTCCGCGCCGCCGCCGGGCAGGCTGTCCAGTCCGGCGGCGACCAGTGCTTCGAGCACGCCTTCGATGGTCGTGCCAGCCAGTCGCGCAAAGTGGACGATCTCGATCGCGGTGAACGCCTTGATGTGCAGGGCGGGGCAGGCGGCGCGGATCGCGCGGACGGCGTCGAGGTAGTAGTCGAAGGGCAGCGACGGGTGCAGCCCGCCGACCACGTGGACCTCGGTCGCTCCGGCGGAGGCGGCCTGACGGGCCTGCTCGACGATCTGCTCGACGGTGAGGGTGTAGGCGTCGCTGTCCGCCGGCGTGCGGCGGAACCCGCAGAATCGGCAGCGAAGCACGCAGACGTTGGTGTAGTTGATGTGGCGGTTGACGTTGTAGTAGGCGACGTTGCCGTGGCGCTGGGTCCGCGCGACGTGGGCGAGCGCGCCCAACGTGTGCAGGTCAGTCGTAGCGAACAGCGCTTCGCCGTCGCGCTGGTCGAGGCGCTCGCCAGCGGCGACTTTGCGCTCGATCGCGGTAATGTCGGGGTCGCTGCTCATGGGTGGTCGCGAAACCGCAAGCGGACAGCCGGACGCCAGTTACGCAAAGTGACCGAAACAAGCGAGTCCCCGCAGATTTCGCAGATTACGCAGATTGAAACAGAGAATTCGGAATTCAGAATCCAAAATGAAAACGTCGGAATGAGGAAGACCAAACGACCTCGCCGTCATTCTGACTTCCTCTTCTTCCCAATCTGCGTCATCTGCGAAATCTGCGGGGAAACCTCTTCACACGCCTTCGACCTTGACGTCCTGGTGGCGGACGATTCGCCCGGTCGCGGAATGGATCGCGCACTCGGCGATGTTCGTCGCGTGGTCGGCGATTC
>JAQTVL010000028.1:5121-15688 GCA_028706835.1 Phycisphaerae bacterium
TTGGCCAGGCTCTCGGTCACGTCGCGGGCAAGTTGGTCGTAGAGCGCATCGACGACTTCATCGGCGCGGAGCACCTCGACGGCCCCCTGCGGGTCCTGGGCCACCCACGCCCGCATCGCGTCCCGCAACATGCCGCAGGCGCTGTTGGCCATGATCCGCAAATCCTGCGGCAGGGCGGGGGCCTCGCGCTCGACGAACCCCTCCAGCCGGCCGGCGATGTTCACCGCGCAGTCGGCGATCCGCTCCAGGTCGCTGTTGATCTTGATGATGCAGAGCGCGTAGCGGAGTTGGTCGGCGGGCAGTTGCCCCTCGGTCAGGAGGTCGAGGCACTCCTGCTCGATGCGGACCTCTTCGTTGTCGATGGCATCGTCGCCGGACAGCACCTCGCGGGCCAGCGACTCGTCCTGGTTGATCAGGCACGCAACCGCCTGGTCGACGGCGGCGGCCACGCGGCGGTTCATCCGCAGCAGGTGACGGTTGAGTTTCTGAAGTGACGGAGCTTGCTTCGTGGCCATCCCTGGTCCCAATGGAATTTCGCCGGCCCCTGTTTATGTCTACTTGAACCGCGACATCACGAGCACCACCGCGACCACCGCGCCGGCGGCTGCCAGCACCGCCACCGTGAACGACAGCCCGAGCAGCCAGCCGAACCGCCGGTTCTGGCGGTCAAGCGCCTCGGCCACCTGGAGCGTGGCGGCCTGGTTGGCTTCCTGCAATTGCTGCACGTGGCGGCGCTGCTCGTCAGCCAGCGTGCGGATCACGTCTGTGGCCCCGGCCAACTGCTGGATGCCCTGGGCGGTGGAAAGCTGGGCCTCGAGCTGGGCCTCGAGCTGGTCGCGGATCTGGCCAAGCTGGTCGCCCTGCTGCTTGATCGCCCGGGGCAGCGCCTCCACGGCCTCAGCCACCGCCTGCATCTGCCGCGTCTGCGTGCGATATTGGTTGGCCATCTCCTCGACGGCCTCGGTACGCTGCTTTTGCAGCCCGTGCGCCTGGGCGACGGAGTCGGCCACGCGGCGCGTCTGGCTGACGAGCTGTTCGCTGCGTTCCGCCTGCTTCTGGATGTGCTGGTCGATGACGTCGACGAGGCTGACGAGCTTGTCGAAACCTTCCTCCAACCGGCCGAGCTGCGAGGTTCGGCGGCGGGGCCAGGTCACCTCGGCGCCCGGCCGGCTTGTGCCCGAGGCCTCATCGCCTTGGCGGAGCATCTGCTCGGTCAATTCGTGGGAGTGGCGTTTCCATGGCTGAAGCCAAGCCGACAGCTTCCGCCAGAAGCCCTTGCGGTTCGCGTCCAGCCCGTCGAATGGTTCCTGGGAATCCATGGTGGGCATAGTCCCTCATGCCGGGCGGGGCGCCTATGTCCGGCGCCAGCACCCCGACGACGGGGATTTTAGCACCATACGCCGCGACAATGCAAGGCGGTTGCGAAAAAGAACAAAGCCCAGGCATCGCAATGCCTGGGCTTGGGCGGATCTTCGCGTTTCCGGTCGCGCGGGTCGTCAGTCGAGCCCGTTGGCCTTTCGCGTGAAGTCAGAATCCTTCAGGTCCGTGTTGAACTTGATATTCGAGTAGGTGTATTCGCACAACGGCTGGTCCTGCCAGTTCGTGCCTTTCACGTGTACCGGCACCAGGTATTCCTGGTCGATCTCGACGATCGTCGTCTTGGCTGGATAGTCGTGGTCGTTCGGCAGGACGCGCTTCAGGGCGAAGGTCGGCCGACCGTCCACCACGCCCGTGCCCAGGTAGCTCGACTCGATCAGGTGGCCGTTCCGCTGGGCCTGGCTGTAGACTTTCCTGAGCGATTCCATGCCCCGCAGGAACCCCGCCTCGTTGATCGAGCGCAGCGAACTCTTGAGCACCTCCGGGTCGTCCGGGCGGCGTTCGACCACGCGGATCAGCCGGCCGATCGCGCCGCTCGGGTGGATGAACATCATCCACTTGTCGGCTGCGATTCGGGGGTCTTCCACGTAGAGCATCTTGTCGCCGCGGGCGGGGTTCTCCTGCCAGACCATCAGCACGGAGAACGGGGCCTCTTTGAACTTGATGTCGACGACCTGCACCTCGCCCAGCCGGCCGCCGAGGCGTTCCTGCTTGGTCAGCCGGCAGGTGTAGTTGCGGTAGCTCTTGTGGTAGTTTTCCAGGGCGAAGTTGAAGAACTTGACCGGATCTTCCTTGGCCAGTTTCATCGCGTTCCGGGCGAGTTCGGTCTGAAGCTGGCCGCCTGGATCGATCGCGGCCCCCACCTGGGCAGTGGCCTTCGCCTTAACCTCGATGGAGGAGAATATCTGGGCCATCAGCAGGGCGGCCAGGATCAGTCCGAGCATCAGGCGGATACGCGTGGAACCGAGGCTGAGGAATACTCGTCGCATCGGAGGCATCCTAACAACGACAGGATTCATTATCCCCGGAACGGCCGTGGTGTCCACCAGTATCCCAAAATCGCATTATCGGACCTCCCAAGCATATGCTCGGCCGATTAAGGCAACCTGAGCGGTCCGCAACTTCTTGTGCCCTCCCAGCACAATCGTCACCGGAGAAAAATACGTTACATTCAACCTATCGTCAAATTTCCGGGCTGGCATGAGCCCGCAAAGGCGGAAAAGCTTGACAGGACCCTACTCGAACTTCCGGCCGGTCAGCTTCTCGTAGGCTTCGACGTATTTCGCTCGCGTGCCTGCGACCACCTCGTCCGGCAGCACGGGGCCCGGCGGGGTCTTGTTCCACGTCAATGTTTCCAGCCAGTTCCGCAGGTACTGCTTGTCGAAGCTCTCCTGGTCCCGGCCGGGCTCATACTTGTCGGCCGGCCAAAAGCGTGAGCTGTCGGGCGTGAGCGCCTCGTCGATCCAGAGCAGCCGGCCGTCGGCTGTGACGCCGAATTCGAACTTCGTGTCGGCGATGATGATGCCCCGGCCGAGCGCGTACTCCGCGGCCCGCGTGTAGAGCTCCAGCGACAGTTTGCGGAGCTGAACCGCCTGGTCCCGGCCAATGACCGACACGCAGCGTTCGAAGTCGATGTTCTCGTCGTGACCGGATTCGGCCTTGGTCGCGGGCGTGAAGATCGGCGTGGGCAGTTTGCTGCACTGCCGCAGGCCCGCGGGCAGGGCGATGCCGCAGATCGTGCCGCTCTTCTGGTATTCCTTCCAGCCGCTGCCGGCCAGGTAGCCGCGGACCACGCACTCGATCGGCAACGTGGGGGCCTTGCGGCAGATGATCGATCTGCCCGCGAGCATGGCTGCGTGCGGCTTGAGCGAGGCCACGCTGGTCATGTCGGCCGACAGGATGTGGTGCGGCGTGACGCCGGCCAGCTTCTCGAACCAGAATCGCGAGATCTGGGTGAGCAGCACGCCCTTGTCGGGGATGCCGTTGGGCATGATGACATCGAACGCGCTGATGCGGTCGGAGGCGACCAGCAGCAGGCGATCGGCGTCGAGTTCATACACGTCGCGCACCTTGCCGCGTCGAACGGGCAGCGGCAAATCCGTCTTCATGACTGGCGGGTTTTTCATAGTGCCGGGCAATTTACCGTGGCGCGGGGGAAAAGGCAAATCGGTAGAATACCGCGATGCAGCCAACCGGTGACAACCCGACGCCGCACCGTCGCCGCCCGCGGTATCGCGGCACGCATCCGCGGCGGTTCGATGAACGCTACAAAGAGCTTCGCCCGGAGCAGTTTCCCCAGATGCAGCAGCACATCCGCGAGCAAGGCCGGACGCCGGCGGGGTCGCACGTGCCGATCATGGTCGCGGAGGTGATGGACTGCCTGTCGCCGCAGCCGGGCGAGACGATCGTGGATTGCACGGTCGGCTACGGCGGGCACGCGGGCGAGTTCCTCCGGCGGATCGGCCCGACGGGCAAGCTGATCGGCCTGGACGTTGACGCCGGGCAAGTCGCGCGGACGCGCGACCGGCTGGCGGCGCTCGGCGGCCGCGTGTCGCTGCACCACATGAACTTCGCCGGCGTGGCCAAGGCGCTTCGCCTGGAGGGGCTGGCGGACTGCGACGCGATCTTCGCCGACCTCGGCGTTTCAAGCATGCAGATCGACGACCCGGCCCGCGGCTTCAGCTACAAACACGATGGCCCGCTCGATATGCGGATGGACCCGCGGACGAAGCGAACGGCGGCTGACCTGCTGGCGGAGATGTCGTTCGAGGAACTGGCGGCGGCGTTAGAGGAACTGTCCGACGAGCCGGAGGCCCGCCTGATTGCCGAGGCGATCGTGCGCCAGCGAGAACGCAGGCCGATCCGAGGAACGCGAGAACTGTCGGAGATTGTGCTGGCTGCCACGGGCGTGCGGAAGCCAGCGCCTGGCAGCCTGCACCCGGCGGCACGGACGTTCCAGGCGTTGCGAATCCTGGTGAACGACGAGCTCGGCCGGTTGCGCGAACTGCTGCGGGTCGCGCCATTCTGCCTGCGGGCCGGCGGGCGAATCGCGATCCTTACATTTCATAGCGGCGAAGAGCGGTTGGTCGAGCAGGCGTTCCGTGCCGGCGTGGAATCGGGCGTCTACGCGGCGACGAATGAGGACGTCATCCGTCCCGCCCCGCAGGAAGTCCACGACAACCCGAGGTCAAGCGCCGCGAAGTTGCGTTGGGCGAGAAGAGAATAGGGGTCGGGGGCTGGGGGCTGGGGATCAGAAGAACGGCAATCCGCCAGCCCCCAGCCCCCAGCCCCCAGCCCCCAGCCCCCGACCCCTCTTACTCCACCGTCACGCTCTTCGCCAGATTCCGCGGCTTGTCCACGTTGCAACCGCGAAGCACCGCGGCGTGATACGCCAACAGTTGCAGCGGCACGACGTTCAGAATCGGCTGGAGGGCGTCCGGCGTTTCCGGCACGCCGATGAAATCGTCAGCCATCGCCCGCAGGCGGTCGTCGTCCTCGCAGCCGACGACGATCAGGTGCCCGCCGCGGCTGCGGACCTCCTCCATGTTCGAGAGCACCTTGTCGTATTGCTCGCCGCGGGTGGCGATGAAGACCGCCGGCGTGCCCTTGGCGATCAGGGCGATCGGCCCGTGCTTCATCTCGGCGGCCGGCATGCCCTCCGCGTGCAGGTAGGAGATTTCCTTCAGCTTGAGCGCCCCCTCCAGCGCGACCGGATAGTTGAACCCCCGGCCGAGGAACAACCAGTTCTGCTTCTCGATGTGCTTCTCTGCGATCTTGCGGATGTGGGCCGACTGGTCCAGCACCCACTTTACCTGGTTGGGCAGCCGGTCGAGGCATCCGAGCAGCCATTCGAACTGTCCGATGGACATGTGCCGCCGCCGCCCGAGCGCCAGCGCCATCATCGTCAGCACGGCCACCTGGCCCGTGAACGCCTTGGTGGACGCGACGCCGATCTCCGGCCCGACGTGCAGGAAGACGCCGGCGTCGGTCGAGCGGGCGATGGTGGAGCCGACCGCGTTGACGATGCCCAGCACCAGCGCCCCGCGCTCGCGGGCCTCGTTCAGGGCGGCCAGCGTGTCGGCGGTCTCGCCGGACTGCGAAATCGCGATCAGAACCGTGCCCGGCTCGATGATCGGGTTGCGGTATCGGAACTCGGATGCGTAGTCCACTTCGACCGGCATGCGGGCGAGGCTCTCGAACAGGTATCGCCCCACCAGCCCCGCGTGCCACGCGGTCCCGCAGCCGACCAGCACCAGCCTCGGCGACGTGGTCAGTTGCCGCCAGTGGTTGGCGATACCGCCGAGCTGGATGCGGCCCTCAGCCGTGTTCACCCGGCCGGCGAAGCAGTTCCGCAGACTCGCCGGCTGCTCGAAGATCTCCTTGAGCATGTAGTGCTCGTAGCCGTCGAGCTCGATCTGGTCGAGCGTTATTTCGATCCGCGACACCTGCTTGTTCACCGGCACGTTGGCCAGCGTCGCCGTGCGGACGCCCTCGGGCGTGACGACCGCCATCTCGCCGTCTTCGAGGTAGATCACCTTGTCGGTCGACTGCACGATGGCCGTCGCGTCCGACGCGATGATGAACTCACCGTCGCCCACGCCGATCAGCAGCGGGCTGCCCTTGCGGGCGGCGACGAGCATGTTCGGCTGGTCGATCGCCATCACCGCGATGCCGTAGGTGCCCTGGACCTCCGCCAGCGCCGACCGGACGGCTGCCGGCAGATCGCCCTCGTACAGCAGGCCGATCAACTGCGCGAGCACCTCGGTGTCGGTCTGGCTTCGGCAGGAGATGCCGCGGGTGGCCAGGTATTCCTTGATCGCCGCGTAGTTCTCGATGATGCCGTTGTGGACAATCGCGATCTTGCCGCTGGCGTCGCGGTGCGGGTGGGCGTTCACCTCGTTCACTTCGCCGTGCGTCGCCCAGCGGGTGTGGGCGATGCCGATGGTGGACGGGCTGTCCGGCTGCGCCGCCAGCCGCTCCTGGAGGTTCGAGATTCGCCCGACCGTGCGGGTGACGACCAGCTTGGAATCCTCCAGCACCGCCAGCCCCGCGGAGTCGTAGCCGCGATACTCCAGCCGCTTGAGCCCTTCGATGAGGATCGGCTGCGCAGCCCGCCGGCCCAGGTATCCAACGATTCCGCACATAGCGAACCTCCGCCTCTAGATATAGTATCCATCGGCCAGATGGTTCGACGGGTTGACAACCAAGGGCGGTGGGCGGGGCGGGGGCGCATCGAGGGCCAGTCAGATTTCACGAGTCATAATTTCACACACACACACACCACTCCTGAAATCTGACTCTGGCCCAGAAGATTTCACGTCCCCACCCCCATTTTGAAATCTTCTGAAATAAGGCCGGAAACCGACTTATTATCGGACCCTGACCCGGATTCGTTGGACGGCTGAAATCTTCGGGGATTTGCCCGGAAAACGCCTTTATTATCGGACGCTATTCCGTAATCGTCCTTGGTGTCCTTCGTCGCGAACTCAGGGCTTCTCCGCCTGCCAGGTCAGGTCGCGGATCGGCTCGCCAGTGGCGTCGGTCAACTGGGCGATCATCACCCACGTCGTCGTCTGGTTCTCGACCTGGAGCATCAGGCGATTCCAACCGGCCGCCAGTTTCACCGGCGCCTCGTCGGCGGATTCGTGGAATCCCCGGCTGCCCGTCGCCCCGGTGATGTCGTCGTTGACCAGTTGGCCGTTCAGCCAGGCGCGGTTGTGGTCGTTCGTATCGATCCGCAGAATGACCTTGCGCGCCCGGTCGGAATACGCCCACACGGCGGCGTAGGCCATCTGGTTGCCGGCCTCGCCGTACTTCTCGCCCAAGTCGACCACCTGGCTCTTGGCCAGTTCCCACTTGAACTTGCCGGCCGCATCCCCGGGCTTCGGCTCGGTGGCCGCAGGGTCGAACGGGTGATTCTTCACGTCCCGCGGGAACGGCCCGACGACGCACCAGCGATCGATGTAGTCGGTGCGGAGCATCGTACCGGGCGGCGCGATGAAGTTGAACCCTTCCTCCGCGGCGGTGTTGCCCAGCGGACTTCTGTCCTTTAATCCCGCAATCTTGAGTTCGTAAGGGTGCCCAACCTTCAGCGCCGACTTCGCCGTGACGATCAACTCGCGTCCACTGCTTCGGCCGTCCGGATTAATTGATGCCGCGCCCATTTCCTCACGCACGCCCGCACGGTCGGCCGCGCGCGGCCCCGGAGGGGCCAATGGCTTGCCCCAACGCCACAATTGGAAATGGATATCCCCGGCACCCGGGTTTGCCGCGTCGATCGGCTCATTGAACCGCACAACCAACTGCGTGTCCGACATTGGCACGACGTACTCAATCTTCGGCCCCTCGCGGTCTTCCGCCTCGGTCAGGATTCGGTAATCGACCACCGGCCCCTCGTCGGATACGCGCTCATACGCGAGCAGCGCCCCGCCGATCGGGCCGGCGCACAGCACCGGGCTCGTTACCTCGCCCGGCTCGGACACGATCTTCACGGCAGGCCGATCCACCACGCCCCAGTCCGGCAGCACGCGGGTCATGTAGAGTTGCCGGTGGTCCAGCCGGCGGGTGTCGACCAGGTGCGCCTTCGGCCAGACAACCAGCAGGCTCCGCCCGTTGTAGCAGGCCGCCGGCGTGCCGCTCGGCCATTGGTCGTTCATGGTGTGCTTGAGTGCGCCGCGAATGCCCATCGGCCAGCCGGGGTGGTTGAACCACCGGGCGGCGTCGAGCACGTTGGGCATCAGGCCGTCGGCCTTGGCGCTGCCGAACTTGTCCACCAGCGAGCCGTCGTTAAGCCACTTGCCTTTGATGTGCCAGTAGGGCGCGGCGATGCCGATTTCGGGGGTGGCGCCGTCGGGCAGAAGCGTCGCCCCGACGATGGCCCCGTTGCCCGACCAGCCCCACGGGTCCGGGAACGGCACGCTGTTGACGAACACGTACGCCTTGCCCCACGCGGCCGCCGCTGTCACGCCGGAGCTGATCACCTTGTCGACCCACGGCTGCGTCGACGGAACTTTCACCTTGCCGTCCGGCCCGATGAGCGTGGCGTATCCGCCCCGCCGCGCGACCAGATACTCGCTGCCGGTCCAGGCGGCTGACGGCAGTTCGCCGCGGTCGGCGACCTCCACGTTGGCCTGGTAGGTCATGGCCCCTTTCTGCACGGCGTAGACCTTCCCGCGAATCTCGAAGTGGTCCGTGTGGTATTCCTGCCAGACGACCAGGACTTGGCCCTTGCCGTCGGTTGCGATGGCTGGATTGAGCTGGTTGCACGCCCCGCCACATGCGATTACCCCCTCGCCGCTGACCGCGCCCCCCGTCGAGACCAGGCAGGACTGGATGTCGTAGTCGCCGCTGCCGGAGTGAGCGTCCGCCCACGCCACGAGGAACTGGCCGTTGCAGAACGCCACAGCCGGGGCTTCCCGCAGGCTGCGGCCGACCGCGATCGCCAGCGGCTTCTTGTCGAGCAGCTTGCCGTCCTTGTCCAGCCGGACACCGAGGATTTCGCTGCGCCCGCCCGCGCCGTTCCAGCCCTCCTGCCAGACGAGCAGATACACGCCGTCGCCGTAAGCGACGGCGGGGTGCCGCTGGCCGAGATGGGAAACCTGTAGCGCCGTGTGCCGCGCCCCGATGGTCATGCGTGGCGGCGGCCCAGCCGGTTCGCGGACGATCACGCCCTTCCGGGCCACCCCCGTGGCCGACGTGCAGGCGGCAAGCAACAAACCGGAGAATGCGGCGAGCAGTATGCGTTTCATCTCGTATTCCCTCTCGTATTTCCTCTTTCTTCCACTCACTCGATTTCTCTTCTCAGCGTCCTCAGCGCCTCAGCGGCGCCCACTCACTTTCTCTTGACCACCCGGATGCACCCCGACCCTTGGATGTACACCCCGCCGTCGGCGTCCACGCCGCAGACCGTGCCGCCGACGCAGTCTTTCCACGGGCCGGTCAGGGCGGTGTTCTTGCCTTCGCCCGGGCCGAAGGTGCGGACCTCGTCGCCCTTGATCACGCGGATCTGGGTCTCGTCGTCCGAGCGGCAGATGAAGGCGTCGAGCTTCTTGCTGTAGAAGATCATGTTCGGCCCGCCGCCGGGGTGGAACCGGGCGTTGAGCAGCTTGCCGTCACGAGGCCGATCCTTCGGCACGCCGGGAATCGTCCCGGCGAACGTCGACACCTCGCCCTGGGTCAGGTCCACCTTGCGGATGGCCATGTTCACCTTGTCCGCGACGTACAGGTTGCCCTTTGCATCGCAGGTCAGCCCGTGCTGGCGGCCCTGGCTGTGGGCGAACCTCGCCTTGGCGACCGGGCCGTTCACGTAGCCGGTCCCGCCTTCCGGGTTCAGCGTCGTCAGCACGCCGTCCTTGAACCGCCGCAGCCAGTCGCCGTCGAACAGGTAGAGCGACCCGTCGTCGTCGATCGTCACGCTGTCGAACACGCTGGTCAGCAGCGACTCGCCGGCCTTGCCGTCGCGATGGCCGTTCACGCCCGCCCGCCCGGCCACGGTGCTGGTGACCCACACGCCGTCGGTCCGCTCGATCTTGCGCAGCGTCAGGTTCGCGGCGTCGGCCACATACAGCGTGTTGTCGTTGGCGATCGCGATGTCGATCGCGCAGCCGAAGGTCGCCCGCCCCGGCGGGCCGTCGTTGTTGCCGGCCAGCCCCGGCTGGCCGGTCAGCATCTGCGCCTGGCCGTCCTTCGTCACGACGGCGATGAACGACTCGCAAGCGACGTAGCCGTTGCCCTTGCTGTCGAACACGATGATGCTCGACAGATTGGTCGCGAGCTTGGGCCCCTGGACGAACGTGCGGACGTTCGCGCTGCCGGCGTAGACCTCTGCTGTCCACTGGTCGAAGTCGTCCATGTAGACGACGGCGGGCGTGTCGGCTGCGAACACGGCGGCGACGATCAGCAGCAGCGGCGCGAATCGGAGCAGGAGCTTTGTCACGGGCGGTCTCCTTGAGTTGAACGATTGGACTAATCTACCAATCCGGCATCCGCAGGGAAATAGGGAGGTGAATGCGGTTGCATGATCGTGTTTGCCCCATGGCGATGGGTGGTGGATGAAGCGTGAGCGTATTTGCCCCGTAGATACCATGTGGCAAAAGCGGCCAGACTCTTGCAGGATATGGGGAAACGCTCAGTTGGTTGCGTTCGAGCTGTTTACCTTCACCCTTACAGGAGGCTGGCCAATGGACAAGTT
>JAQTVL010000513.1 GCA_028706835.1 Phycisphaerae bacterium
AGGCCAATGACGGCTTCTCCGCCGGCGAGATCATCGCGACCGCCAGGCCTCAGGTGGTCGTCCTGGACCTGCGAATGCCCGGGATGGACGGCTTCGAGGTGTGCCGCAAGATCATGGCCCGGCCGGAAACGGCAAGCACCGTGGTAATCGCCATGACCGCGCTCCATTCGGCCAAGGCGAAGAAGGAGATCATCGACTGCGGGGCCGACGTGTACCTGACCAAGCCGCTGGACAAAGAGGTGCTCCTGGCCTCGGTGGACGCGGCTGTTCCCAGAGATTTTGCCGGCGCCGGCTGATCGACGCGGCTTCTGCCGGGGATGATGCAATGCGTACCAGGGCGTTGATCCTCGTGGCGGACGACCAGCCGGCGGTTCGGAATATGCTGGCCGCACTTCTCCGTCGCCGGGGGCACGAGGTCATCGAGGCCGCCGACGGCGAACAGGCGATTCAGGCTGCAATCGCCCGCCCCCCCGACCTTATCGTCATGGACGTACGCATGCCCCGTCTGGGCGGCATCGAATCGCTCAGGCGGATGCGGCAGCGTCCGGCGCTACGGCGGACGCCGGCCATCGTCGTCAGCGCCCTGGGGACGCGGGCCAAGGTGATCGACGCCGTTCGCTGCGGCGCCTCTGCCTTCTTCCTTAAGTCCAGGTTCAATATCGGCGAGTTCCTGGCCAAGGTCGAGGCCATGCTGGCGGCGCAGCAAGGCAGGGACTGCCGCCCCGCCGCGGCCGATGGCCCGCCGATGGTTCGCCCCGTCGGCATGGGCCGGGCCTCTGATCTTCGCGACGCCGCGACCATGCCCGAGTTGGCCCATCGGGTTCCTCCAGTCTCGCCCACCCGCCTCGCCAAACAGGTCGAAGCGATCGCCCACGTCCGGCTGCTGCCCCACGTCATGCCGCAGATCATGGCGCTGACGGCCAGCCCGCGCTCGACCGCCAGCCAACTGGTCGCCGCGGTCGAACAGGATGTCGCCCTCACCGCCAAGGTCCTGGCCATCGCCAACAGTTGTGCGTTCCGGCGGGATCACACGCCAATGATCGATCTGACCACCGCCGTCAGGAACATCGGCTTTGGATCCGTCCGACAGGCCGCACTGAGCCTCGGATTGGCCCAGATGTTCACGGACGAGCCGCGGACAAGGGTCTTTGATCGCATGAAGTTCTGGGAGCATTCCTTTGCGGCCGCGACCATCGCCCGCGCCCTGGCTCGCAGGGCGGGCATGGATGACGCCCTGGCGTTCACGATCGGCCTGCTCCACGGTTTCGGCCGGCTCCTCCAGGAAGACGCCTTCGCCGCCGACCTGGCTCGGCTGGCGGAATTCCACGATTCCGACCGGGCGCTGCCGGCCGATCTGGAGCGAAGGTGGATGGGGCTGGAACACCCGCGACTGGCGGCAGCGGTGATGCGCCAGTGGCATATCCCGGCGGAAATCTGCGGCCCCATCGAGGAGCAAGACCTTCCCCTTGCGGCCCTTCGCAACAAGCCGGAGCCGCAACGCCGCTGGGCCGCCCTGACCCGCCTGGCCAACCACCTGGCCACCTGCTTCGGGTTCGGCGATTCGAGGCTGCTCCGCATCAGCCACATCGGCGACGAGCTGGTCGACGACTTCGGCATCGATGACGCCCTGCTGCAAAGCCTTCGCGGCACGCTGCCCGAGCAGGTTCGCGACATGAAGATGGTGATGCTGGCCTATGCGCCGCCGGTGCCATCGTTCGACCCGGCGGAACCGGCCGACAGGCTGCGAGTGCTCTACCTGCGGCCACGCGCCGTTCACCTGGACCTGATCGAGCTCTACCTCCGGCTGCGCCACCCCGAGTTCCATGCGTTCACGGACGCGGGCGCATTTGCCGCCGCGGCTCAGGCGGCCACGGGCGCGGTCCGGGTGGTTGTCAACCTGCTGCCCAGCCCGCGAGTCGAGCGTGCCCTGGCCGAGCTGGACGCGTGGGCCGGCAGGTTCGACAGGATCGAATGTATCGAGGGGCTTTTACTCGCGCGTCCGGACCAGGCCGAACAGTTGGTCGGCCCGTTGGAGCGGGCGTTTCGAGGCCTGCTGTCGCCGGTATCGGTCCGGCAACTGGAACGGTTTCTTGGGCACGAAAAAAGCCCTGCGTTTCAGGGCTCGTGCTGACTGCGCCGCCTAGGACTTGAACCTAGAACCCTCTGATTAAGAGTCAGATGCTCTACCAATTGAGCTAGCGGCGCGATACGTTACCGGAAGCCCAAGCGAGCTACCGAGAACGGCGATATCTTAGCGATCCGTCCGACGATTGCCAACAGATTTTCGTGCCCCGCCCCACAGGCCGCTCATGGTGCAGTCGCCGACCACCCCGACGCCGACGACCAGGTGGCTCCGGTGTTGTTGACGCCCCCCAGATTGTGATACCAGCCATCGCTGCTCCGACGCACATATATCGTCTCAGCCGCAATGTCGGCTGTGGAGTCCACTGCCCTCATCGTTGAGTTGTGGAACGCAAAGTGTACTTTCCCGCTGTGCCGGTGGGCGTCCGCCGCGTCGAATTGCTCGAACACGCCGTTCGGCATCGTCGTCCAGGTGCTGGTCGTTGTGTTGTAGGTGCCAAGGGTGGCCGGGGTTGGCTCGACGACCGTCGGCACGCCGTCCAGATTGTGGAGCCCGCTCGCGTCCTTATAGCACCCGGACCGGATGTTCCCCAGCGGCATGCAGGACAGGAATGACGGGATCGCGTAATGACATATGACCTTGTCGCCGCCAAGATCGGGCTGGTTCTTGAACGTCGGGCAGATAAACACCTTCGGGTTCATCTCCAGGTTCTTCGCCAGCAGCAGGCCTCCGAGCCTCTGGTCGGCCAGCGCGGGCCCCCCGGTAATCGTCATCCACTGGAGATCACCGGTCGTGTCGCGCGCGTTGCCCGGCAGGGCGCCAAATTCGGTGCCGTATGCCGTCAGCCCCAGGGCGATCTGGCGCATGTTGCTCTGGCAGGTGGATGCGTCCATCGCGGCCCGGGCAGCCGACAACGCCGGGATCATCAACGCCAGCAGCAGCGAGATGATCGCGACGACGGCCATCACCTCAATGAGAGTGAACGCACGGCGCAGGCACGATCCGTTTGTCATGGCGGGCCTCCCGAAAAGCGCTTTGAGCAATCAGCGGTCAGCTGTCAGCCACCCCCACTTCCCCCAGTAGCTGATCGCTGACGGCTTGCTCGCCGATCGCTTCGATTATAGGCGATTGACCGGGCGCCGCGAAGGTCAATCAGGCGTTGTCGCCCGCGACGTCGCCGTCTTCACATTCTCGGCCGTCGCCGACTTGATGTTGCCGAACAGCGAGAACATCGTCTTGCCCGTCGTCGTGTCCATCTTGCCGTCGGCGGTGCCCATCGAGAACGCCAGCCGGCAGACCGTGGCGGGGTCGCCGGAAATGGCGGCGTCCATATCCACCCAATGGCCGTTGATATAGAGCTGCGCCCATTCGTGCCCGCCGAGGATGTCGCGCTCCCGCCCAAACGACGGCGCGTAGACAAGCCCCTCGACGGTCCGGGCCGGAATCCCCGCTCCGCGAGCCAGCGCGACCAGCAGCACCGCGTGCTCGGTGCAGTCGCCCCGGCGGGTGCGGAGGGCCTCGCTGGCGGTCGCCGCGCCCACGCCCATCGTCTTGTGCGTCATTCGCCGGTCCACCCAGTTGCGAATCGCCCGGGCCTGCTCCACCGGATCGGTCCGCCGCCCGACCGCCTCCGCCGACGCCGCCTTCAGCGCCGGGTCTTCCGTGTTGAACCGCTCGG
>JAQTVL010000514.1 GCA_028706835.1 Phycisphaerae bacterium
CGCCGAACCGTCGCGACGGACAAGCGCAAGGGCATGTTGTATCCGCCGGCCTGCCTGGCGTTCCTGGCGATGAAGGAGAGTCCCGACGTGAAGTCGTATGCCGGTTTCGCCTGCGACCAGGATACCGGCGGCGCGATCCGGGCGGCTGGGCGGTGCGACCTGTACCTGGGCGTCGGCGCCGAGGGCGGCGCGATGGCGGGCCGGATGATGCAGGAGGGCAAGTTGTACTACCTGTTCCTCAAGCCGGGCCAGCCCGCCCCGGCGATGCAACCGACGACCCCGCCGGTTCCGACCGTCCCGCCGTCGAAGACGAACTGACGGGCGAGTCGGACCAATAGCGCAAGATGCTAAAGCCCAGGGGTTGCTATCCCTGGGCTTTTCTGTATTCCAGAAACTCGTCCATAAGTTGCTCGAAGTCCGCCAGCGATGCAATCGCCTGCCCGCGTTCCCGCAGCATCCGTGACGGGTGCAATTGCTTCGCGTACCACCCCACGTGCTTGCGGAATTCCAGCGAGGCGGTCCGCTCGTCGCGGAACTTGACCAGCAGCCGGAAGTGCTCGCGGATCAGGGCGACCTTCTCTTCCAGCGTCGGCGGCGGTGGAACCACGCCCGTCGTCAGGAAACTCCACGTGTCGCGGAATATCCACGGCGCCGACAGCGCCCCCCGGCCGATCATCACGCCGGCGCAACCGGTCCGCTCGATCATCGCCGCGGCGTCCTGCGGCGAACGCACGTCGCCGTTGCCGATGACCGGTATCCGTTTGACCGCCGCCACCACCGCCGCGATGCCGTCCAGCCTGGCCTTGCCCGTGAACTTCATCTCGGCTGTCCGGCCGTGAACGGTGATGGCCGCCGCCCCCGCGTCCTCCAGCCTGGCCGCCAGTGCCGGCGCGACGATCGAGCTCTCGTCCCAACCCAGCCGGAGCTTCACCGTCAGCGGAATCCGCCGCAGCGACTTGGCGACCGCCGCCGCCAGCCGGACCGCCTTGTCCGGCGCGCAGAGCAGCCGGCTGCCGCCCTCCTTGCGCGTGATCTTGTTCACGGGGCAGCCCATGTTCAGGTCGACGACATGGGCGCCGCGGCCCTCCGCCCAGCGGGCCGCCTCGCACAGCAGCGCTTCGTCGCCGCCGTAGATCTGCATCGCCAGCGGCGAATCCTCCGGGCAGGTGGCCGCCACGTGCAGCGACTCGGCCGTCTGGTATCGCACGCCCTGCGGCGAGAGCAGCGCCGTGCTAGCCAGCCCAACCCCGCCGCAGCGCCGCACCACCAGCCGAAACGCGAGGTCGCAATACCCCGCGATCGGCGCGAGCAGCAGGTTCGTCGCGAGCGAGAGATCGCCGATCTTGAGAGGCCTCGCCATTCGACCCCTATCATACAAACTCGCGGCGGGTTGACCCATTCCCCTCGCCCCCGCATAATGAGCATTCTTGTCCCCAGTTGAAGGAGCGCCCACGGATGGCTGAGTTCGCACGGTTCAAGTACAAGTCCCTCGATGAATTGCTCGCCGACGCCAAGAGGCTCGGCGTCGAGTTGCCGACAAGCAACGACCTGTCGATCCTCGCCAAGCCGGTCAAGTTCGGCCAGCGGACCGTGCCCAACCGGTTCGCTGTCCAGCCGATGGAAGGCTGCGACGGCAACGCCGACGGCTCGCCGAGCGAGCTGACCGTCCGCCGCTACGAGCGGTTCGCCGCGGGCGGCAGCGGGCTGATCTGGTTCGAGGCCACGGCTGTCATGCACGAGGCGAGGGCCAACCCACGGCAGATCTGGCTGCACCGCGGCTCGCTGCCCGGCTTCGCCGAGATGGTCCGCCGGACCCGCGACGCCGCACGACACGCCACCGGCGCCGTGCCCATGATGGTGCTCCAGTTGACGCACTCCGGCCGGTACAGCCGGCCCGGCAAGCGGCCGGCGCCGATCATTGCCCATCACTCGGCCGTGCTGGACCCGAAGCACAAGCTCCCTCCCGATTACCCGCTGATCACCGACGACGAGCTTGACCGCCTGCAAGACGCCTACATCGAGGCCGCCAAGCTCGCCATCGAGGCAGGGTTCGACGGCGTGGACATCAAGAGCTGCCACCGCTACCTGCTCAGCGAGCTGCTCGCCGGCTTCACGCGCACCGGCTCGCGCTACGGCGGCAGCTTCGAGAACCGCACGCGGATGCTCCGCGAGGTCACGTCGCGCGTCCGGCAGGCTGTCAACAACTGCATCGAAGTCACGTGCCGCATGAACGCCTACGACGCAATCCCCTACCCCTATGGCTGGGGCGTCGATACGGACGAGCTCAAGCCGGACCTGGCGGAGCCGATCGAACTGATCCGGCAACTGGCGGCCGCCGGCCTGCCGGGCATCAACATCACCATCGCCAATCCGTACTTCAACCCGCACGTGAACCGCCCCGCCGACTGGGCGATCACCAACTGGCCGGCGTTCCCCGAGCACCCGCTCACCGGCGTCGGCCGGATCATCGACATCGTCCGCCAGGTCCAGCAGAGCCAGCCGCACTTGCCGGTCATCGGCAGCGGCTACAGTTGGCTGCGGCAGTACCTGCCGCCGATCGCCGCCGGGCTGGTCAAGAACGGCTGGGCGTCGCTGATCGGCGTCGGCCGGGGAGCCCTCGCCTATCCCGACTTCGCGATCGACATCCTGCGCGGCGGCAAGATGGACCGGCTGAAGGTGTGCGTCACCTGTTCGAGTTGCACGCAGATCATGCGCGACGACGGCCGCAGCGGCTGCGTCGTGCGCGACCCGGAGGTCTACGCGCCGATCTTCAAGTTCGGCCGGCATCGCGACCCGGAGACGCTCCAGCAGATGGCCGCCGAGTGCCGCGAATGCACCGACCCGAACTGCGCGGCCTTCTGCCCGGCGGGCATCAACATCCCCGAGTTCCTGTCCGCCGTCGCCGCCGGCGAGTTCAAGCGGGCCTACCAGGTGCTGCGGCAGTGCAACCTGCTGCCGGAAATCTGCGGCTCGGTCTGCCCCGTCGAGGTGCAGTGCGAGGGCCATTGCATCCGCCGCCACCTGGCCGATCACCCCGTCGCGATCGCCGAGATTCAGCGGCACATCTCGCAGATGGCCGTGGACAACGGCTGGGCCGCCCTCGAACTGCCCGAGAAGGTGAGCGGGCGCGAGATGGCGATCGTCGGCGCCGGGCCCGCGGGCCTGGCCGCCGCCGCTCGCCTGCTCGAACTCGGCCACGAAGTCACCATCATCGAGCGATCCGCCCGGCTCGGCGGCAAGGTGCTCAGCGTGATCCCGACGCACCGCCTGCCGCGAACCGAGGCCGACAACGAGCTGGGCGCCATCTTCACGCCGGTCGGCGACGACCGGCTGCACTGGCGGCTGAACACCGCCCTCGGGCCGGAATACGACCTGCACGACCTGATGGCCGAGGGCTTCGACGCCGTGCTGCTCGCCTTCGGGCTGGGCAACACGACCGGCATCGCCAAGACCGGCGGCCGGCCGGAGCGCGTCCTCGACGCCAACGCCTTCCTGTCGCAGATGAACAACAACGCGGACCACCGCGTGGCCGGCCAGATCGCGGTCGTCGGCGGGGGCAACACCGCGATCGACGCCGCCGTGATGGCGCTGCACCGCGGCGCCCGCGACGTGTACCTCCTCTACCGCCGCAGCTACTCGCAGATGCCCGCCTGGCCCCGCGAGCGCGACGAGGCCCTCCACGCCGGCGTTCACTTCATGCCGTTCGTTCAGCCGGTCGATTTCGCCGTGGACGGCGCGGGCCGATGCA
>JAQTVL010000515.1 GCA_028706835.1 Phycisphaerae bacterium
GAGGAGTCCGGACCGATGCGGGTGGTCATCAAGGCGGTCGGGCGGCACCTGGCGGACAAGCCGACGACGGCGCCGGAGGATCGGCTGCTGGATTACGTCATCCGCATCCACGCCTATCGCGGGCAGAGTCACCTGAAGGTGAACTACACAGCCGAGTGCCGCCAAGGGGGTTCGGTGAACCAGTTCTCGCCGGTGGACCGCTGGCACGTGATCGTGCCCGGCTCGCTCGGCAAGGCGGAGGAACTGACCTATCGGTTCGGCACGGAAGGCACGAACGTGAGCGGCGGGTTCGCCAAGAACGATCGGGCCTGGCTGCTGTGCGAGTCGTCGGACAGCTACGAAATCGGCGGGGCGGCGTATCACCATTCGACCGACGGTGTGCTGACCGGGCACGCAAAGAGCACCCGGCCTCGGCGGCTGGGCATGGTGGACCTGACCGGCCCGCAGCACGGCATCATGGTCGGCGTGCGGTGGTTCTGGGAGAACAACCCGAAGGGGCTGGTGGTGACCGCGGACGGTTCGGTGCAGGCGGCGCTGTGGCCGTCGCTGGCACGCAAGACAGCCACCGTCACCGGGTTCGCCGGCGACCGCAAGGCCAACTTCTTCCCCGGCATGTCCAAGACGCACGAGATGGTCGTCTACTTCCACGGAACGAAGAACGTCGCCCGGCTGGCGGAGGTCTACTCGATGCTTCGCCGGCCGCTGTTCGCCGCCGCGGACCCGGCCTGGTATTGCGAGAAGACGCGGGGGTTCGGCAAGGTGGCGTCGAGCGATCCGGCGCTGTACCCGGCTGACAAGCGATGGATGGTCGCGAATTACGATTTCTTCTTCGAGCAGAACCGCCGAACGATCCTGGACAACCGGGACTTCAATCGCGGGATCAACGCGTACGGCATGTTCAATTTCGGCGACACGATTAATCACGTGAACGACGATCGCCGGGACAGCGAGGGCGAGCGGCCGGACCCCACGGACGTCCACTGGGACAACAACTACTACCGGTTTCCACACGCGTTCCTGGTGCAGTTCGCCCGCACGGGCAACCTGGACATGCTCGAGCTTGCCGAGCAGGCGAGCACGCACCTCCAGGACGTGGACATCCTGTGCTGGCATCCGAATGCGAACTTCGTGGGCGCGTCGCGCTACTCGGCCGGGCTGGACCACATCCGCAACTACGGCGGCGGCGACCCGGTCTACGCCTCGGATACCTACAACCACTACAAAAACCAGAGCCTTTTTGAGCGGTTCTGGCTGATGGGCGATCGGCGGGCGTTGGACGTCGGGCTGCTGTCGGCCGGCTTCGCCCGGATTCACAAGACCGACGCGATCAGTCAGAGCCGGAGCATCGGGCACGGAATTATCGGGCTGCTGACCGCCTATGAAACCACGCACGACGCGAGCTACCTGGCGGCTGCGGAGACCATCGTGAACAAGACGCGAAGCTTCCGAAAATCCGGCAGCGGCGCATGGATCGACGGCATCGCGCTCGAAGGCCACCAGTTGTGGTACGAACTGACCGGCGACACCAAGGCGATCGACACGGTCATCGGCGGCGTCGACGCGGCCATGACCAAGAACGACCTGGCCGGCGCGATTCTCCAGTCGGTCGGGTTCGCCTACGGCCAGACCGGCGACAAAAAGTACCTCGACGCGCTCGCCAAGGGCATCAACATCAACGCCCGCGGACGCCGGCCCACCTCCATCGACTTCGGCAACAACTTCCACAGCACCGGCAACGCGCTTTGGTACCTCACCGACTCCCTGCCGAAGAAAGAAGACGTGCAAGTGCTCAAATGGAAGCCCTAACGACTCAAAGGAGCGGAAACATGCGCAAAGCCCTGATCGCCGCCGCACTCCTTGCCGCACTCGCCACCCAGGCCCGCGCCTGGGACGTCAAGCTCGAAGTCAAGGAACTCTGGGGCAAGTCCGGCCATCGCTTCGTCTCCGGCGGCGTGCCGCTGCTGGCCGGCCAAGCCAAGGAACCCAGCGAGCTTCGCCTGGCCGCCAAGGACCAGGCCGGCCAACTGGTCGCCGTCCCCGCCCAGTTCCGCGTGCTGGCCCGCTGGTGGCGGGGCGATAACTCCATCCGCTGGGTGCTGGTCGACCTCGCCGCCTCCCCCGGCGCCGGCACGGTCGTCGAGGACACCTATGGCCAGAAGTACACCGGCGCCGCCGGTGAGGCCCGAAGCCGGCAGTTCCGCGACGTTCGCGGCTATCGCATCGAGGAGCAGGACCCGTTCGGGTTCAAGGATTGGCTGGCGTTCCGCGGCGCCAACATCAGCGAGGATTGCCTGGAGCGCCCGCCGAGGCGCTCACGAAAGTCATGGCCACCTACAAGCCGCTCATCGGCAAACCGCCGTTGATCTGCGGCACGGTCAAGGACCCGAACTGGTGGTTCACCACGGTCTTCAGCCGGGGCCTGGCCATGTCCGCCCTGCACACCGGCGACCCGGACATGTTGGAGCTAGCCAAGACGATGGCCAGCGACAAGACCAAGCAGGCCCGCACCGTGAGCACGCTGTTCGCCGTGCTGTATCACCTGACCGGCGACGAGTCGTACAAGAAGGCGGTCTTCGCCAAAGACGACGGCCAGGACGCCCTGACCAACGGCGGCTACCTGTTCATCTGCGACCACTGGCTGCTGAACCAGCCCCCGAAGCCGCAGCCGAAGTAACGTGACGGGTTTCCGTCTGTTTGTGGAGTGCGGTAGCGCAGCTACCGCTTTCGGCGAACGCGGCCGCGGCGCGGCCGCCCTTGCCGCCTGCGCACCTTGACGGTATATTGCGCTCGTTGCGTAACGATCGCTTGCCGTGGAGGGAACGGGGCAACCGTCCCAGCACGCTCGTTGGTTTGGCGTGTGGCAGACTTTGACATGGGCACAGGATCAGCATGGCAAGTCTTCAGGCGATGCCGCAGGTTGTACTGCCGTCCGTCGATCTGATCAGGATTGGCCAGACGTGGGATGTGACCACGTGTACCCTGCCGAAGGCGCGGGGAGAAGAGTTGGGGTCGCTCTGCGATGCAACGGTGGGGCAATGTCTTGCGCAGATGCTCGGCGGAATCAAAGTCCTCAAACCAATCAATCGCGAGGCACTCCTGCCACCCGATCCTGATTGCGTCGAAGTTGGCCCGGCCAGGGTGATCGGCGGCATTCGCCCGCAGAATTTTGATGTTGCTTATCGCCCGGATGGAATTCGTTTCGCCTACGACAGCAAGACGCTCAACACCCGGCAGAGCCTGTCCAAGAACTATCAGAACATGATAAACGACCTGGGCACCGAGGCGGCCACCGTGCATACGCGATTCCCGTCCGCAATCGTGGCGTTCATCGTGGCCGTCCCCGAGCCCTGCCTGGGAGCGCACCGCAAGAATCTGACCAGCGCCCTGTCGCGGCTTCGAGGGCGGCAGACGACAACCGGAGACGTTCACAAGGCGGAAGTCATCGCCTTGTTCGTGTGGGATCCGACAAACGGCACGGTGGACCCCAATTGGCCGCCGCCGGGCAGCCCCTTGCGAATAGATCGTTTCTCGGAACAGGTGGAGGCGTGCTACACCGACCGCTTCGCAGGCATGCCTCCGCACAACAAGGAATAGAATGAATCGCGTGGTTCCCGCTGTCCGCGTTGAAGGGGGAGGGGCCGACGAGTGACCAGGATCAGGACACATAAGACTGCAAGCCCCGCGAAGTTCGCCGCCCCGGCTGCCTCCGCTGCACAGGCGCGCCTGCAATTGCTGCTTCC
>JAQTVL010000516.1 GCA_028706835.1 Phycisphaerae bacterium
CACGACCCAGATGCCCAGGCGTCTGGCCTCGGCCATCACCGATTCGGTCTCGCGCTCGAGCAGATCCCAGTCAAAGCCCCGCCAGCCGTACGGCATATCGACGCCGGCCGCGTAGCCGCACATCGCGACCTCCGGGAAGGTGGCGACATCCGCGCCGGCGGCGGCCGCCTTGGCCATCAGCCGGCGGACCGTGGCGCCGTTGCGGGCGCTATCGCCGCTGACCGGGAATTGGCAAGTGGCCACGTTGACGATGCCGCGCTTGCGCCGCATAATTGCCTCCGCAAGAAAGAGCGAAGGACTACAGTATCGGCGGTCGGCGGCTGGCGTGCAACATGCTGAGGGGAGATGATCACCATTATGGTCGGCGTAGGCGACGGCGCGCCGACCTTCGGTCGTGCGGCTAAACGGGGTGGTCGGGTGCCTGTCTCGGAGCAAGTCATGTCCAGTATCTACGAACGATGGTTGCGACTGGTGCTTGTCCTGTCCGGCGTGGTGATGCTGCTCGCGTTCGCCGCGATGGTCATGCCGGCGAGTTGGATGGCGGCCACGCACCGGTGGCTGGGGCTGGGGCCGTTCCCGGAGGGGCCGATCGCGGAGTATCTGGCCCGGCTGACGAGCGGTCTGTACGGCCTGCTGGGCATCCTGTTGCTGCTGGCCGCCTCGGACGTGCGGCGGTACTGGGTGCTGGCCCGCGTGCTGGCGCTGGGCATCGTCGGCATCTCGCTGGCGGGCTGGCTGCTGGCCCGCGGCCGAATGCCCGTGTGGTGGCTGATGGGCGACCTGGGCTCCGCAGGCGTCATGGCGGTGGCCGTGCTGGTTCTGCAATGGCTCGCCGGCCGGGCGCCGGGCGAGCGGTCCGACGCCGGGGGCGTACAACATTGAGGTCCTGGGCCTCGTACTCTTTGGGGAAGGGGTTCACATGAACAGATCGAGTTTTGCGACGGTGGTGGCGATCATGATTGCGTGGGCATTGACCGGGTGTCAGCCGGCGGGCGATCGGCCGGGCGGCGCCGGTGCGAAGGCCAGCGCCTTCTCGCCGGTGTCTCAGCGGGCGGGTCACCAGGAACTCCAGTGCGACCTGCGCCGCGGCGTGGCCATGCAGTTCACGATCATTCCCGCCGGCACGTTCACCATGGGCTCGCCGGACGGCGAGCAGGACCGCCGCAAGGACGAAGGCCCGCGGCGGGAGGTGACCCTCCGTAAGCCGCTGTGCATCGGCATGTACGAAGTGACCCAGCGGCAGTACCAGGCCGTCATGGGCACGAACCCCAGCCGGTTCAAGGGTGACGACAACCCGGTGGACTCCGTCAGTTGGAGCGACGCCGTCGCGTTCTGCCGCAAGTTGTCCGCGAAGACGGGCGGGTCGTTCCGCCTGCCGACCGAGGCGGAATGGGAATACGCCTGCCGGGCCGGCAGCACGTCGCGGTTCAACGGCTGCGACGCGGACCTGGACCTCGGCGCGTTCGCCTGGCACGGCGGCAACAGCGAGGGCAAGACCCATCCGGTCGGCCTGAAGAAGCCGAACGCCTTCGGCCTGTATGACATGCACGGAAACGTGTGGGAATGGTGCGGCGACTGGTACTCCGAAGAGGCCTACAAGGCCGCCGACCGAGTCGATCCCCGCGGCCCGTCGGCTGGTTCGTTCCGAGTCATCCGCGGCGGTAGTTGGGGCAGCTACCCGAAGAACTGCCGATCGGCCTTGCGCCACTGGATCACGCCGACCGATTGCAGCAACGTGGTCGGCTTCCGGGTGGTCATCGACGGGAAGTGGTGAGGGCAGGGAAGGCGAAGGAAACGGGTCCTGGCATTGCTCTGCCGCTGCCCAGAATGGCAAGTCGCTAGTTGCGTAAGAGCAGTTACTGCGTCTGGTGAACCGTGGCAGTTTTGGCTAGACTGTGCCTATGGTCACAAATCCCACATCGAGTGAAGACGAGATTCCGGGACCTTCGACGGACGCCGCAACCCACCATTCTTTCAAGAACGATGTCGAGTTTCTGGCTTACATTTCCATGGGCGCAGCCGGTGTGCGCAAGGTGGTCGCCGATCTGCGATCCCAGGGCCACAGTCCGCTGGTGCTTGAGCGGGGATCGGACGACTTCAAACTCTGGAAGACGACCCGGATTAAGGGTTGGCGCGTTCCCGATATCCTCTGCGTCAACGACGCAAAGCGTGTTGAGGTGCGGGCCAAGAGCCAATTCAAGATAAGTGGATCGCATTCGGTCAACCGGGCCGAACGGCAATGGTCCTACGGCCTGGCTGATGAAGACTACATGGCTTTTCCGATTTGCAGGTTGGTTGGTGATCGCCCGGTCGATTGGGTTGCTTCCGACCTGATTCAGTATGTTAGGGTGGGCGATCTGAAGCTGGCGTTCGCTGCCGGCCAGGCCAGTATTACCCAGCCGAAAGCTGCATCCCAAGGCGCTGAAGTACAGGTGGTCTGGCCGACGGCTGTTGCGGGTGAGACCGGCACCGTAACCGAGGTCAGCGAACGGCGTGTTGCCTACAGGCGTGATTCCGACAACCGGCCGACCTTTTGCCAACTCTTCCGCAAGAAGGTATTGCGTCTTCTGCCCCAGGTGGAGGTTGGCCAACAAGTCCAAGAGAATCAGGTCTTGGCGTCGGCCGTCCCTGTTACGCGAGGGGTGCCCCTCGGGCAGCCCGTCGGAGTTGATCATTACCTCGGCGAGTTGTCCTCGTCGAATGCGCGTGTCCGCTTTGCCGCTGCCAAGGCGCTGTCTGGTTTCGCCGGGAAGGTTGTCGATGTTGCGCTGGCGGAACGAATGGGGGACCAAGCGGACCACATCTTCATTCGCCTGGAGGCTGCGGCAAGCTTGGCTCGCCATGCGCGACCGGAGGCTTGGCAGTTCTTGTCACAGACTCTCGCGGACCAATTTGCCGAGAATCGCCTTGAATCCTGTATCGTATTGGCGGAAATTGACGCCGAGGACGCACGAACCCTCCTGATCGGCAAACTGGCACAGCAAGGGGAGCATGTGGATGTTCGGGCCGGCGCTGCGTGGGCTCTTGGAGAGCACCGTCAGCCGGTCGCGATGCGGGCACTCGCTGACGCATTCGCCTCTGCCCCCGAGGCCGTTCGCATTGAGGCTGCCCGGGCGCTTACTAAACTGGCTCGCGTCCATCGTGGCGAGATGGTGGACCTATTCGAGTCCGTGGCGGACAAAGCCAGGCCGGCCGTGGCCTTTGCCCTACGAACGGGGGCGAAGGCCACTGTGGAGGAATTGAGGCGTAAGTTGAATTCAGACGACATGCGTCAGTGGATGGCCTTCGTGATTGGGACGGGGCATGGCGTCGAGGAGATTGAGAAGCTCAAGGCCCTTGACGGGCAAGTGTATTTTGCCGCGACGCTGCTGTGGAAGATGTTGACCAGCGGCATCTACGACCTGGAAGAATACGGATGAAACTGCTCGAACCACTGTACACGACCAGGAGCGGAGCCGCCCACGTAGGCGATGCCCTGGAACTCCTGCCGCGATTGGATAGCGAGTCTGTCGATCTGGTCTTCACTTCGCCGCCCTTTGCCCTCCAGCGGCAGAAGGAATACGGCAATAAGGACCAGTCGGAGTACGTCGATTGGCTGCTCACGTTCGCGCCTGAAATTCGCCGCGTCCTTAAGGAAACCGGCAGTTTCGTGATCGACTTGGGCGGGGCCTATCGAAAGGGTCGGCCGGTTCGTTCCCTCTATCAGTATCGCTACCTCATCCGCATGTGCGACGAGCAG
>JAQTVL010000517.1 GCA_028706835.1 Phycisphaerae bacterium
GTTCAGCATCATGACGATCAGTAAGGTGTACGAGACGAAGGTCGGCCAGCCGACCGTGGTGACGCGGCTGAACCTGGTGAACGGCAGCGTGCGTGCGGGCGTGGAGCGCGGGCGGACGCAGAGCGATTTCCAGGTGAAGACGCCGGTGGCGACGCTGTCGGTGCGCGGGACCCGGCCGGTCCGGCTGTTCTTCAACGCGGGCACGGGTCAGTTGTGGTTCTACCTCGGCCGCGAGGGCTGGATCCGCGGGACGCTGGCTGGGGGCGGGCGGCACCAGGACGTTCGACCCGGCGAGGGCACGGACCAGTCGCTGACGCTGCCGATCCTGATGGCGATCTTCGACCAGCACGTGCAGCTTGGCGACCCGTTTGGCGGGACGCTTCGCGAGTTCATCGTCGAGGTGACCCAGCCGAACGCGATCGGCAACTTCGGCGGCGGCAATCCGCAGACGATCATCCAGCAGATACTGGCGGCCGACCGCGCCGGCCAGCCGAGCATCCCGCGCGACGACAGTTTCTACCCGGATGATGACGACAGCACCATCACGTCGCCGATGCTGAGGGGCAAACACAAGGGCAAGTAGCACGGCGACCGGCCGATGATCGGCCTTGGACAGCCAACCGCATGAGCACCTCCAGCGGGCGAAAAAATCGCCGGATCGCGTTTTCCATCGGGCTGCTGATCACGGGGCTGACGGTGCTGGCCTACTCCCTTGGCCTGCTGGACCGCCTGGAGCGGCAGGCCTACGACGCGCAGTTCATGGCGGGGGCCAGCGCCGGCGACAGCGGCCAGATCATCCACATCGACATTGACGACGGAAGCCTGGAAGAGATCGGGCGGTGGCCGTGGCCTCGGGCGAAGATCGCGGACGTCGTTGACGTGCTGAGCGAGCTCGACGCCGGGTCGATCGTGCTCGATATCATCATGCCCGAGCCGCAGGAGCCTCGTCTGGCGGACAGCCCCTACGGCAAGCACTACGACCTGATCGGGGCCGAGCGATTCCTGGTCGAGCAGCGGCAGTTCGTCGAGGACGATCGCGTGCTGTCGGATGCGATCCGGCGGAGCGGCCGGGTGTTCGTGTCGATGCACTTCGAGCCGGAGGATCCGTCCCACCCGGCGACGAGAGCGCCCGACCAGACGCCGGCGAACCTGCTCACGGGCGAGGGGCCGGCGTACGTGCGGAGGCGTGTGGCGGAGTTTCTGCGGGAACAGCCGAACGCCCGCCCTGCCGAGGTCGCCCATGCGATCTACGAGCAGGCGGCCACGGAGGCCGGGCCGTATCAGGACCTCATCTTCAACTGCTATCGCCAGTGCGTGGCGTTGCGAGCGATGGAGCGGTGCAGCGTGGGGGCGAGTTCGCCGATGGGCGGAGCGGACTGGTCGCGGGCCGCCAATGCCGTGGCGCCGATCCCCGCGATCGCCGAGGCGGCCGCCGGCACGGGCTTCGTGTACTTCAAGCCGGACCCCGACGGCACGATGCGGGCGATCCCGCCGATGATGCAGTACGAGGGCCGGGTCTACCCGCAGTTGGCGCTGCTGGTGGCCAGCCGCCAATTGGACGTGCCGCTTGATCGCGTTCGCGCGGAGCCCCACCGCATCGTCCTGCCGCAGGCGAAACTGCCCGACGGCGGCCGCGGGGACCTGCTGATCCCGCTGGACGACCAGAACCGGATGCTGATCAACTGGGACAGGCCGACCGCGGCGTGGCACGAGGCGTTCAAGCACCTGTCGGTCCGGGGGCTGCTGGCCATCGTCCGCAACCGGCAACTGATTCAGGAGAAGCAGAACCAGCTTACGGTGGTCGGCGAGGAGGCCGTTCGGCGTGCGTTCGCCCAGAGTTCCGCCGAGTTGACCGGCTACGCGAAGGCGGCGAAGGTGTTGCGCGACCGTGCGGGGCTGGCCGCGCTCTCGAAGGACCAGCGCGACGCGGCCGAGGCGTTGGCCAAGGCGCAGATGGTCGCCTACGAGGATTCCGCCCGGGAGATTCTTAAGTTGCAGCACGCTGCGCTGCGAGCGGCCCAGGGAAGCGAGCTGACGGCGGACCAGCGGGCGACGCTCCAGTGGCTGGAGGACGTTGGGGAGCCGCTCTTCGAGCCGAGCCAGGTGCAGACGGAGATCAGCAACCTTCGCCGGACGATTGCGATCGACCTGGATTCGCTTCGCCCGTTCGTTCGGGACAAGATATGTTTTGTAGGCTCGACCGCGACGGGGGCGTCGGACTTCGTGCTCACGCCGGCGTTTCCGCAATGTCCGGGCGTCGTTGTACACTCCAACATTCTCAACACGATCCTGACCGGCCAGTTCATCCAGCCGGCGCCGGCGTGGCTGAACGTGCTGGCGATCGTGCTCTGCGGGCTGCTGGCGACGGCGATCACGGCGGGCGTGGGGCCGCGGCTGTCGGTCGTGCTGGTGCTGGCGACGATGGCGGCGGTTGCGGCCTTCAACATGCTGGTGCTGTTCGCCCAGTGGCGGCTGTGGATGGTGCTGGCTGGGCCGCTTCTTCTCGTGGTCATGGCGTGGGGCTTCATCGTGCTGTATCGCTGGCTGACGGAGGCGAGGCAGCGCCGGTGGGTGATGTCGGCGTTGGCGAGCTACACGTCGCCCGCGGTGGCCAATCGCATCTCGGAGCACCCGGACCTGCTGGCGCTCAAGGGCGAGGAGCGGGTGATCACCTGCATGTTCACCGACCTGAAGGGCTTCACGCCGATCAGCGAACGGCTGGGCCCGGAGCGGACGGTCGCGCTGCTGAACCGCTACCTCGACCGGATGAGCGAGGTGCTGCTGCGTTACGAGGCGACGATCAGCAAGTTCATGGGCGACGGAATCTTCGCCTTTTTCGGCGCGCCGGACGTGCGGATCGACCACGCGCGCCGCTCAGCCGGCGCGGCCCTGGACTGCCGCGAGGAACTGCGGCAGTTCTGCCGGGAACTCGACACGGAAGGCGCCCCGCAGTTGGCCATGCGGATCGGCATCGCCACCGGGCCGGCGATCTTCGGCAACTGCGGGTCGTCGCGAAAGCTGGACTACACCGCCATCGGCGACACGGTGAACCTGGCCAGCCGGTTGGAGGGCGCCAACAAGTTCTTCGGCACGTGGATCATGGTGTCGGGGGCCGCCGCGGACGAACTGGATCCGGAGTTCCTGCTTCGGCCGCTCGGCCGAATCGTCGTGGTCGGCAAGGGGGAGGCGGTGCCCGTGTTCGAACTGGTCGACCGGATGTCGGAGAGCGCCGACGCGGATCGCTGCTGGGCGGACGGCTTCGGGGCGGCGGTGCGCCTATACTCCCAGCGGCAGTTCGATGCGGCATTGGCCGCCTTCGAGACGCTGCGCACGGACCGGCCGACGGACAAGCCGACGGCCATCTACATCGACCGGTGCCGGGCGGCCATTGCGGGTCCGGTCGCCGCGGACTGGAGCGATGCGATCGTGCTGACGGAGAAGTGACGGCGTACGGGGATTGTAGCGCCAATACCGGCACGAGGCCGTTACCTGGTGCGCGAGTCTTCGTCCCGTAGGGACGGTATGGTAATAGCCCAGCACTTTCAGTGCTGGGAAAGCGCCGATCTCATTTTCTTGAGTCCCGTAGGGACGACTGAACCGGTCCTGCCAATTCGCCAGACTACGGCTTGCCCAGCAGCTTGACGATCTCGGAAGCTAGCTGCGACTTCGGCCGGTCCGCCCAGGGCAGCACGACCGAATCGGCGGACAGGATGCAGGCGAAGCTGTTGCCGGCGGCC
>JAQTVL010000029.1 GCA_028706835.1 Phycisphaerae bacterium
AAACCCCCTGCCCCCGCCGCTCCCATCGCGTGATAATAACGCGGCGACAAACACTCACGCTCTTGGCGAGGTCAGACATGCTCCAACGACGTGCCGTGCTCCTGGCTTCCCTGCTTGGCCTGCTGTTCCTGCCGCTCGGCTGCGATGACGAGCCGGCCGAGAAGCCCACCAACCGCGAGCAGAGCGATTACCTGGTGACGATCGCCCGCGAGCGAGCCGAGGTCGACGCCGCCAAGGCGGCCAGGATCGCGACCACGGCCCCAGCCGGCGTCGCCGTCCCCAGGCCGGTGTCGACCGCCCCGGACGTCCCGCCGCCGGCTGTCACGCCCGCGCCAAGCCCGAGCCCGGCCGCCGCGCCCGCGCCGAGCCCCAGCCCGGAAGCGGCACCCCCGCCCGCGCCCGCGGTCACGCCGTAAGCGGACCCCAGCCGGGCGCGATCGAAACGTCCAGACTCCGGGCGAGCGATCGCGGCTCGCCCGTTTTAGTTCACTGATTCGAGGTGGGTTCTGAGCATCTTTCCGCTACTGGCCGAACCGAAAAGCTACGTCCCCTGCGACTGGGATCTCACCGCGGACCGCGCGGGGCTGGACTACTGGATCGAGCATTTCCATGTCCACGCCCGAACGCTCGAACCACTCATCCGCGATGTCTACCCGGCCGCCCGGATCGAGGGGCAACTCGCGCACTGGCGGGACGAATACCTCGCGGAGATTAACCGGCTGCACCGCGACCCAGCCGCCTTCGGGCGAGTCACCATCCTGCTGCTGGATCGGCTTCGCGACCAATACCTGCGGCGGTTCGGCTTCGACGATCCCTACCGCAACATCAAACGCAAAGAGAACGAGGCGGCACTGGCCATCTACCCGAGGCTGATCGCCGAACTCGACAGCCGGCCGGATCGCGAGCGGATGGGCGAGCTGGTCGCCGGCGTCTTCGCGGGCAACATTTTCGACCTCGGCGCGATGGCCACGGTGAAGCAGTATCACGCGGGCGGTCTGGACTTCTTCGCAACCCGGTCGAAGCTCGCCCCGCGCCCCTGGCTGGAGGACAACGCCGACACGATGGCTGAGGCCTGGTCAGCCGAGAATTGGCGGTATCGCAAGGTGGTCTTCTTCGCCGACAACGCCGGCTGCGACTTCGTGCTGGGCTGCCTGCCGCTGATCCGGGAGTTCGCGTGCCGCCGATTCGCCCCTCTCCCCGGCCCTCTCCCCAAGGGGAGGGAGATGGCGGAGGTCGTCATCACCGTCAACACCGGCCCGAGCCTGAACGACATTCTGCCCGACGAGGCCGCCTACGTTCTGGCCGAGGCGTCGCGGGTCGATCCGCTGCTGGCCGCCGCCGTCGCGGCTGGCCGAATTCGCGTCGTGCCCAGCGGCAACACCGCCCCGCTGATCGACCTGGCCGACGTGAGCGCCGGCCTGGCTGCCGAGGCCGTGGACGCCGACCTGCTGATCCTGGAAGGCATGGGCCGATCGGTCGAGAGCAACCACTTCGCCCGGTTCACCGTCGACACCGCCAAGCTCGCCCTGCTCAAAGACGTCCGCGTGGCGGCCCGCATCGGCGGCAACCTGTTCGACGTGTGCTGCAAGTTCGAGAAGAGTTCCGATTGAACACGAGGGCACGGAGAACATGAAGAAGAATTGAAGCCCATAGTGGCAGAGGAACAGAATTCGGAATTGTGCGTTCGCGTTTCTGAGTGAGCCAGCCAGAGAATTGGGCGTGACTACCAGAACTTCCACCAAGGCTTCCGTGGCTTGGTCTGATGGCCGTTGGCTCCGGCGTCGGGGTAAACAATGATGGAACCTTGCGGGTCAAACATCGCGAGGCCATGTTTGCGAGCCAGCCTCTCAATCAGAGCAGCGCAGTATTCAGCCTTGCTCCAGACACAACACATGACCACGTGGCCCGGAGAACGATCATGAGCGACGCTCCACGGACAGTAATCGCTGTCGTCGATCTTGTCGTCGGGAACGTCGTCTATTTCCGGGTGGATGGCAACAAGTTCTTTGTAGAAGGAATCAACGGCAGGACTGTCCTCGACTCCGCTACGGTCACCGGCACATAGACGCTTGTAGACTTCCAGTGCCTCGCGGTTCGTCATTCGTCTTGACGGATGCCAAACGGCAAGATCGAAGCTCATGGTCACTCCCCTGAGTAAGATGTTAGGGACATTTCACTACAGTTGCAGGCCCTCGTCAAGCGTTGACGTTTGTGCCCTCTGCTCATCTCTTCATTGTTCTTCGTGTTCATTCGTGCCCGTTCGTGCCCCTTCGTGTTTGCGGTTTCCCCCCGGCCCCATCTGCGAAATCTGCGCATTCCGCGGGGAAGCTTACGCGAAGAGCGAACTGACGACCTTGACGATCGCGTCCATGTGGCGGGCCATCAGCAGCAGCGGGGCCGACAGCATGACCGTGCCGATGAGCAGGAAACAGGCAGCCGACGCCGACGGCAACGTGTGGGTCGCCGACAGGCTGTCCTGGAGCGAGCGGCGGAGCGGGGACAATTCGTTGGCGGTGATCGCCTCGCCGTCCAGCCGCTCGAACAGGCAGGTCACGTTCTGCAGCATCGAGAACGGGCTGATGCGAATCCGCAGGCCCAGCGCCGGCAGCGTCCAGACCGGCCTGCCGGACCGGTCGGGCTCCTGGGACTCGCCGGCCAGGCCGACACGTTCGACAGCCCGCGCGAAGGCCCGCTGGAACTGCTTCTCGGTGACGTTGTAGACCACCCAGCTCGACTGCCGCCGTGGCAGGGCCAGGTAGAACCCGACCGCGCAGATGAACGCCGCCGCGCCCAGCACCACCCACGACACGCCGGCCAGCGGCATCAGCGCCCACAGGAAGATCGGGAAGAACACCACCGCCAGCAGCAGGAAGTCGGCCCGACCGGTCAGCACCTGCGGCCGGGGCTGGGCGTTGAGGAACCCGATGGCGAGGAAATAGAAGGCGATCGGCCCGATGGTGAGCGCGAACTTCAGGAGCAGGATGACCTGTTCGTCGGCGTACATCCCGATGAACCCCTCGCAAACCGCCCGATCCGTCACGCGTCCGAATCGTCCGACTCGGCTTCGCGGTCCGGCGTGAGCGAGAACTCTCCGACTTCAGCCACCTTCCGGTAGCCAAGGTATTTTACCACGTCCAGCACTTCCGTCCAAGTCGGGAAGGGGCAATTGTTCAGCGTCTTGTATTCGTTGATGGCCGACACGAAGAGGAACTGCTCTTCGGTCATCTCGCCTTCCTCAGCCGAGCGGCGATCGTCGGTGCGGCGCCGTCCCGCCCCCTTGCGGCGGTCCAGCCCGCTGCGGCGATCGACGACGCTGTGGCGGCGATCCTCGCGCCGGCGGTCGCCCTGGCGGCGCTCGCCGCCAAAGCCGGTCATCGGCGGATCGGCGGCGGCCGCCCCGGGCGGGAGCGGCGGCGGAAACGGCGGAAGTTCAGGCGTCCGGTCAGCCATGTCCGTATTATCGGCCATTTCCGCAACGGCGTTAAGGGGAAAACGCGGGGGAAGGCGGGCGGAAGACGACCCGAACACTTATGGATCGAGCCGCGAGCGGAAACTCGCGGGTGGCCGGCGTTGCCCATACGTTCGGCAGGCCGCCCGCGTGCTTCCGCTCGCGGCTCGCAATCGTCACCTGGTGTCCGCGCGGACGTTACGGCTTCTCTTCCTCTTCCTCGTCGAGCTCGTCGAGGTCGTCCACGTCGTCATCGTCGAGGTCGTCGTCGAGGTCGTCGAGTTCCTCGTCCTCGTCTTCGGCCTCGTCATCGAGTTCATCGTCGTCGTCGAATTCCTCGTCCAGGTCGTCCGACTCCTCATCGATATCTTCGTATTCGTCCAATTCTTCTTCCTCCTCGTTGTTGCCGTGTTCGGCAATGATTTCGCTGGCCTCGTCCAACAACTCGTCGGGCACCAGGATCGGCACCCCCTGGCCGACGATGGACGACGGCATCCCGATCACCTCGCCGGCCTCTTCCTCGATCACCGCCGGGATATCGTTGCTGGTCAGCAGCCCCTTGTAGAACTCCGCCTCGGTCGCGCTCCGGGCGTAAATGACCGGCACGAACTCCTGGGGCTTGGCCGGCTCGCCGTTCTTTTTCTTCTCTTTTTTCTTGGCCATGACTCCATCCATGACGCAACGCCGCCGTCGTTGGCGCCGCGCCGAACCAAAACACCGGGCGCAACCGCCTCGCGGCAACGCAATTCATAGCTTCTGTCTGTGCAATGTCAAGGCTTTTGCGGCAAAGGCCCCAAGTTCTTTACTATCCTATTTCACCAGCGCCGGCAACGCGTAACGCAACACGAACAACGCGGCGAACAGGTAGACCAGCGGCGGGCATCGGCCGGGCCGGCCGGTCAGCAGTTTGGCCGCCGCGTACGCGATGAACCCGAACGCAATGCCGTCGCTGATCGAGAAGCTGAACGGGATGATCGTCATCGTCAGGAACGCCGGCAACGCCTCGGCCGGGTCGTCCCAGGCGATGTCGCGGACCACCAGCACCATCATCGAGCCGACGGCGATCAGCGCCGGGGCGATGATCGGGTAGAACGGCTGGCCCTTCACCACCACCGCCCCGCCGATCATGCCCGCCAGCGGCGTGAAAAAGATCGACAGCACCAGCAGCGCCGCCGTCACCAGGTTGGCCAGCCCCGTCCGGGCGCCGTCGCTGACGCCGGCTGTCGATTCGATGTAGCTGCTGACCGTGCTGGTGCCCAGGCAGGCGCCGATCACCGTCGCCCCGGCGTCAGCCAGCAACGCCCGCTCCGCACGCGGCAGTTTGCCGTCGGGCGTCAGGAACCCGCCGCGCTGGGCCACGCCCACCAGCGTGCCCACGCTGTCGAAGACGTCCAGGAAGAACAGCACGAAGATCAGCGAGGCCAAGTCCAGCCAGTTGCGGTGGAACAGCCCGGCAAAGTCCAGCTTGAACAGCGTCGGCCGGAGCGACGGCGGATGGCTGAACACGCCCGTCGGGGCGTGGACCTCCGGGATGAACGCCAGCGCCAGCCCCGCCGTCGCCACGATGCCCAGCAGGATCGCCCCGCGAACCCGCCAGGCCGTCAGCACCATGATAATCACCAGCCCGCCCAGGGCGCACAGCGGCACCGGGTGCGTCAGCGTGCCGAGCGTGACCAGCGTCGCCGGCTGGGCGACGATGATGCCGCCGTATTCCAGGCCGATCAGGGCGATCAGCAGGCCGATGCCGGCGGCGATGGACTTCTTCAGCGCGTCGGGGATGGAGTTGAGGATCGCGGACCGGAACCCGAACACGCTGAGCACGACGAACAGGCTGCCCGAGATGACCACCGCCGCCAGCGCCTGCTGCCAGGTGAGCCCGAGCCCGCCAGCCGTCACCGCCCCGCAGACGGTGAACGCAAAATATGCGTTGTGCCCCATCGCCGGCGCCTGGGCGATCGGGTAGTTGGCCAGCAGCGCCATGAGCACGCAGCCGACCGCGGCCCCGAGGCAGGTGGCCAGCATGACCTGCGGGGCGAGCATGCCCGCAGCCGACAGAATGACCGGGTTGACGAAGATGATGTAGGACAGCGCCATGAAGGTGCTGACCCCGCCGATGATCTCGCGCGTGACCGTGCTGCCCCGCGCCGCAATGTCGAACATGACGCCTCCCGGTGTAGATGATCGGGGGGATACGCAGAACCGCCCGGCCAAGGCAACCCACCGCCCGCGTAAAGCGGAGGCCATTGGCCGCCCACCGCGTCCACTCAGGTTGCCATTTCCCGTATGGCGTCCCGAAATACGCCGAAACTGTGTGAGCGGTTGCTGTTCGGGTTCCAATGCGAGGCGATGGCTTTGGCTGCCTCGATCTTTCGCAAGCCAGTTCGGAAGTACCCGGCCTTCTTCAGAACCCGCTCAAATGCCTCCCATGTTCCGCCAGCAATGGCGTCAGGATTTCGATAGCTGGCCTTCATGGGGATACTGTCGGGGACGCGAGGATAAGCGGCCCGCACCGCATCCCAATCGCCAAAGTGCCAAGCCTCCAGTTCCTCAATCGCCAGTCGGTTGACCACCTGACAAGCCGGGCCGCTGGCGGTTCGCGTCCGTAAGCCTGCGCCCGTCGCAATCTGCTCCAATCGTGACTTGAGTTGCTGGCAGTCGTCATCGTCGCGATCGACTACAACCACAATCCGCCAGCCATCCGGCAACCACGACGAGTAGGCACGTAGACGATTCGGCAGATTGTTCAGCAGATCGGTCTTGCTGCGAAACCGGTGGATGTGGAACCTGATCCCGCCGAGTAGGCGAGGTAACAGCGAAAGAAGGGCCTCTTCCATCGATGGCTCTTCAACCATAATCTCCACATTCGATACAGGCATCAGTCTTGCCCCTCACTGACCGGAGCATGGGCGTCAACCGACGGATCGCCGACCCGCAGTTGCTCCTCCGACCACAATTGGCCCATCGTGGCACCGGCTGCGATGAACTCCTTGACTCCGCAAATATCCGACGCCCGCTGCACCTGGCTATAGCCGGCCTCGTTACGATAGATCACCCGGACCTCCTCCGGCTTCATCGCATCAAGAAAGAATGGCGAATGGGTCGTCACCAGTAACTGCGACCGCTCGGCCGCGGCCCGACATTCCTCAGCCAGTTCCGGCAACAACCGTGGATACAGGAAATTCTCCGGTTCCTCAATGCCGATGAACTGCGGCGGCTCCGGGTCCATCAGGACCACCAGGTAAGACAGCATCTTCAGCGTCCCGTCGGAAACATACCGGGACATGACTGGCCGGTCGAAGGGGGCATCCTTGATCTGAAGCAACAATCGCCCGTCCTGCATCGGTTCCGCATCGACTCGTTCCAGCCGGGGCACGCGGCGACGCAATGTCTTGAAGATGTCCTCCAGCCGCCCCGGGTGCCGCTCCTTCAGATACTGAATGACGTTCGGCAGGTTATCGCCTGTTTTGCTGAGTCGCTCCTGCGGGCCGGCTTCCGGCTGGCCTCGCGTGTCTTCGATGCTCAGATATGAGACGTACCAGTCGGTGATGAATTCCCGCAGGGCTGCAACACGGGGGTGCTCGGCGAACTGGCCAAGCGTGTTGACCGCGATCAGGTCGGCAGACCGCAAAGGGATATCTTCGCGGTGGGCCTCACTGTCCGGCGTCTCGCCGCTTACCGCTCGCCCTTGACCTTCCCGATAGTCCAGAAACCTGAACGGTTTGCCGCTAGAGCCTCGTCTCCATTGCAGCCATTCCTCGGCGACAAATGGCCCTTTGGCCCCTTCATCAATGGCCAAGTGGTAAGTAATCACGGCTTGCCCCGGCCGTTCCCGATACTTGATCTCGATGACGACTGGCCCGTCCTGGCCTCGCGTCTTCAACTCCTTCGCCCGTCCGCGGCGATCCCACGCATAACGCAGTCCGTTCTGAAAGCACTCGGAAAGGAAGTTGAACACGTCAAAGACTGTGGACTTGCCGCTGCCGTTGGGGCCAAGCAGCACCATCAATGGCGCAATTCCCTTGAATTCAACGTCCTGAAGGGCCCGGTAGTTCCGAACGCGGAGATACTCGATTCTCGCCGGCGGCCTGAGTTCCAGCCCCGTGAGCAGGTTGGTGTCGTGTTGACTCATCTGGCCACACTCGCCCTTGAAAGGTCCGGGTCACACCGTTGCCACCGGTCGGCAACTTTGCGCATATCCTATATCGGCTACAGCCGGATCAAAAGCACTCCTCAAACGCCAGCTCCGACCCCGACACGACAAGTTGATCAGTACGTGGACTCGACAATCTGAATCCGAATTCGAGACCGAGATTGCCGTGGCTGCGACGGTGGTATCGTCGCGGCCGTGTCGTCACCCAGCAACGTTCCCGCCCACACGCCTGCGACAGAACGGCCGTCGCAGGCATGGAACGCAATTCGGAATGAGAACTCGACGCAACTTGGCCTGCGGACTGTCTCAAACGCGGATATATCCACTGTACCGCACGTGCGAAACTCGCCGTTCGCGGACCCGAGGCGGTCACGCCCCCTCCGCCTTCCTTCGCTCCAGTTCCCAGCGGACGGCCTGGCGGATGCCTTCGTCGTAGCCGATGGTCGCTTTCCAGCCGAGCTCGTTGCGGGCCTTGTTGCAGCTGAAGAAGCATCGCCGGCCCATCAGCCAGACCGAGTAGCGCGTCGCCAGCGGCGGCTTCTTTCGGCCGGTCATGTGGCCAAAGACCTCCATCATCAGCGCCGCGAACTTGACGATGCCGAACGGGACGTGCTTGAATTTCGGCTCGACGCCTAGTTCCTCGGCGATCTTGGAAATACTCTTCCTGCGTGATGACCCCGTCGTTGGACAGGTTGTAGGCTTCGCCGATCGCCTTCGGGTTCGTCGCCGCCAGGATGCAGCCTTCCGCCTCGTTGCTGGCGTTGGTCAGGTTCAGCCGGTTCCGCCCGTCGCCGATCACCTTGATCTTGCCGTTGCGGACGGCGTCGACCAGCCGGGGCATGCTCGCCCGGTCGCGGATGCCGTACAGCCAGCTTGGGCGGACGAGCGTCACGGGGAACTTGTCGTTCTTGTGGGCGTCCCAGATCAGGCCCTCCGCCGTCACCTTGGCGCGCGAGTAGTAGCTCCACCGGTGCAGCCCGACGCCGAGCGGGGCCTTCTCGTCGAGCACCAGCCCCTCGCCGTCCGGGTGGCCATAGGCGGAGATGCTCGATATGTGCAGGAACCGCTCGACCTTGGCCGCCTTAGCCGCCGCGATCATGTTGGCGGTGCCGCCGATGGTGATGCTCAGGAAGTCCGACCACGGGCCCCAGTCGCCGACCTTGGCGGCGGAGTGGTACACGGTCGTGACGCCCTTGAACGCCTCGGCCAGGCTGGCGGGGTCCGTCACGTCGCCCTCGGCCAGTTCGACGTTCTGCGACTTGAGGAACGCGACGTCGGAGCCCTTGCGGACCAGCGCCCGGACCGGCTCGTTGCGTTTGCGAAGCCGCTCGACAATGTGGCTGCCCAGCAGCCCGGTGGCGCCCGTGACGAGGTTCAGTGCCATCATGAGCCTTTCTGTCTTCGTTTAGCCGCAGGACCGAAGGTCCGCGCTGGTTCCCGCTCCGGTCCAACTTGTGCCCGACTCCAGAGTCGCTAGAATGTAATCCCATGCTGAGAAGGCGTCAAGGAAAGCCCCGCCTCGGGCCTGGGAAATGCAAAATGCAAAGTGCAAAGTGCAAAATGGCAAATGAGCGGCAACGCCTTCCTTCATTGTTCATTTTGCATTTTGCATTTTGCACTTTGAATTTCCTCCTTCTCGCCGGCTGCTCGTACGCTCCCACCCATGACGACCTGGCTGTCGATTCGCCGCGGTCCGGGCGCGTGCTCTATCCGCCGACGACGCAATCGGACGCAATGGTCAACGGCGTCGCGATCGTCTATTCGCACCAGGAGGACATCAACCTCAAGCTCGCCTGGGAGGAGTTCACCAGCGACGATCCGCACAAGGCCCGCAAGCTCTACCAGCAACTCGTCGCTGACGGCGCGATCAAGCCGGCCGACGTGTTCGTGCCCGGCGAAGCCGACGACGACGCCCTGCTGGCTGTGCACGACCGGGCCTACCTCGACTCGCTGAACAGCCGCAAGGCGGTTGCCCAAATCGTCGGCGCGGGGTTCCCCGAGTGGCAGTCCGGCTACGACCACCGGCACCGCATGTTGGCGGGGCATCGCACCGCCGTCGGCGGCACGATGCTGGCGGCCGAGCTGGCGGCCGCCCATGGCCTGGCCATCCATCTCGGCGGCGGGTTCACGCACGCCTTCGTCGATCGCGGCAGCCGGGGGCACTTGTTCGCCGATGTCCCGGTCGCAATGAAGATGCTGCGGCAGCGCAAGCTGGCCCAGCGGATCATGGTCGTCGACCTGGGCGCGCTCCAGGCCAACGGCGTCGCCAGCATCCTCGCCGGCGACAAGGACGCTTATCTGCTGGACATCTACGAGAAGAACAACTACCCGCCGACCAAGCAGCCGGAGCCGAACGGCATCGCCATCGCCGACGGCCTGGGCGACGGGGACTATCGGCTGAAGCTCGACAACGCGCTGACCAAGGCGCTCGACGAGTTCAAGCCGCAGTTCGTGTTCTACATCGCCGGCGTGGACGTGGTCCGGGGCGATCCGGTCGGGCGGTCGGCCATGACCCTCGGCGGGATCACCGATCGCGACCTGTTCGTCGCGCAGCAGGTGCGCAGCCGGCGGATTCCGATGTGCATCGTTCTTGGCGGCGGCGGCGCGGAAGACAGCTGGGCCATCCACTATCGCACGATCCGGGGATTGCTGGCGAGGTACGCCGGAGTGCCGTTCCGCAAGGGGTGAACGCCGCGATCACGCGACAACGAAGTACCCGTGCCCCACCAGGTCGAACACTTTTTCTTCGCGGATGTGCAGGCCGGCCCGGTGGAAGATCTCCAGCCAGCGGTTCGCGGTTTCGATCCGCTGGTTGGTCAATTGGTGGAACAGGTGGTGCTCCAGGAACGCGGTGGGCCGCTTGCGCAGCGACTCGTGGGATTGCTTGCAGAACTCGCCGATGACCATGACGGCCTTGGGGAAAGCCGACTTCAGCGCCCGCAGCAGGCCGATCACGCGCTCGTCGCCGTTCCACAGGTACTCATGGAACGTGTCACAGGCGGTGAGGCAGTCAACCGTGCCGAACGACGCCGCGGACTGCGCGGTCACGTCGAACATGTCGCCCACCACCGCGTTCAGGCGGGCCGACAAACCCGCAGCGGCAATCTGCTGGTTGGCCAGTTGCACCACGGGGGCGTCGAGGTCGATGCCGACGCCGCTGATCGTTGGGGCCTGGCTGGCCAGTTCCATCAGGAACGCCCCGTCGCCGCAGCCGAGGTCGAGCACGCGCTTGCAGCCGTGGCGGCGGGCCATGTCGATCATCACCGGGTACGGCAGTTGCCGGCACAGGTTCCCGCTGCCCAGGCCGACCCATCGCGTGCGGCGCTGCACGTCGGGGCCGTACTTCTTCTGCCCGCGAAGCATCGGCTCGAGCTCGACGAAGACCGGCTCGTAGGCGTAGAGCAACTCGAACAGGCCTCGCGGCTCCGCGAGCAGTTCGCGCGACCGCTTTGTCAGCCGAACGGCCCCCGTCGACTCGTCGAAGTCCACCATGCGAATCCCGTCAAGGTAGGAGCAGACCGACCCGAGCACGTGCGGGTCGAAGCCTTTCGTCGCGCAGTAGTCAGCCAGCCCAAGCGACCCCGCCGCCGACAGGTCGTCCCAGAACCCCACGTTCAGCAGCGTCCAGAAGCACGTCGTCGCGGCGTATCCGCGGATCAGCGGCAGCGCCTTCTCATGCCGCTTCTTCATCTTGGCGGCGCGTCGCAGGCCAAGCAACTTGATGATCTGGATAGCCTGTTTGATGAGCATTCTTGCACTCCGAATGGCTTTCCTGGTTGCATAGGGTACGCGGGCGGATATAATTACGGTAGCAGGTAAGCGCGGGAACACTTCAGGTCGCCTCACGGCGGCAGCCCTTACGGGTGGGATCCTGGAGCCCGGGACCTGCTTTTTTTATAGACTTCTCAACCAACTCAGATACTGCTCTGTGCATTCGTTCGCCTCGCGCGGCCAGAATTTCATCCCATACCCAATGCACTCTCGATCATGGCGGTACAGGACAGGCTGAAGCATTTGCGCGTACCTCGACTCGTTGAATCCTTGAGGCGTCAGCTCGCAGGCCATGTAGAATGAGGATGCAACCGCGTCGGCTACCTGCAACCCAGCCCGTGAATCGTGTGTTTGTGCTTCAATCCGTTCCGGGTCCAAGGCGGACCAGTCAATGCGGACATCAAACTCGTTTGTTCTATTCTTCAAGCGACGCAAGTACTCCCGAAGGGCGTCGTACGACATGCAACTCCGATTGGAGAAAATGAGTTCCGCCACGTCGTCCGCACGATGTCGGCGGTCGCGACACAACCATGATACCCGTTCCAGAAGGTAGCGCGTCGCATAGCGATACAGCAGGTGTGCTTCTGACGCGAACTTTTCCGGCTCACGAATACTGGGTTTGTGAACCATGACGTTGACCAGCCGCACTTTCGCCTTGGCTATTTCGTTCACGTAAGGCAGCCGGTGTTCATGCTTCAACTTCCGAAAGTGAAGAGCCTCTCTGGGTGGCTTGTTGAGCAATGCTCGCACCCGATCCACGAGTTCCATGACCTCGCGATCATTGACCAGTCGCATGACCGCCGCGGACAGGACGAACCAACGTGAACTGCCCTTGCCGGGCTGGTCAAACTTAAACCCTTCGTCGCCAGATTCATCAATGTACACGCGGAATCCAATGCTCATGCAAGTCACTCCGACCCTGTGTTGCCCGGCAGGAACCTGCTCCGCCACGGTCAGCGAGGGAAGTCCTTGTCCCCGTCCACGGTCACATACAGGTACTGGTGCTTGTATTGCTCCCGGCGGGCGACGCGGCGCTCGCGCAACCGCTGCTCGGCCAGGCGATCGAAGAAGCCGTCCGGCACGTGGGCGACGGTGATCGGCCCCAGCCGGCCGCTGTCGCGCTTTTGGCGATACTCGACGTTGGCCAAGCCGAGTTCCGCATCGAACGCCGCCGCCAGGGCCGCGAACTGGTCGGCCGGGCATCGCGACTGCTCGACGTTGAGCGCGTAGAACGGCACCGCCGCCCACCGCGGGCAGAGCACGAAATCGCCGAGCGACACGCTCAGCGACGCCGCGATCCGCTCCGCGGCGATGACCACCTGGTGCTCGGTCAGCTTTTCGCCGGTGATCGAGCTGACGTGCTTGCCCTTGTTCAGGAAGCTGATGATCGGCGCCTGGCCCATGAAGCCTTCGCAGCGGATCACGTCGCCGATGTGGTAGCGGAACAGCCCGCCGGCCGTCGTCAGAACAATGAAGTACTCCCCGCCGACTGTCAGTTCATGGCAGCGGAGCATGTCCGGCCTGGGGCTGTCCGCCTGATCGACCGGGAGGAACTCGTAGAACGTGCCATAGATTTCGAGCACGCCGGCCGCGGTGTTGTCCTCCAGCGGCACGCTCATTCTGCCTTCGGACGCGACCAGGCCGAGGTCGCGGATCGGCGTGTCGCCGAAGTATTCGGGGAACTGCCGCAGATACAGCCCCAGCGTGCCGCCCATCCAGTTGGTCATGAAGCCGAGCGACCAGTAGTGCTTCGGCAGCAATCGCCCGTGCGTGGACGCCAGCGAATCGAGGCGGTTCGCCGCGACGGGATCGGGCGTCAGCCGCGGCGCCAGTTCCGCGCGAATCTCGGCCGGCACGTCCAGGTCCGCCCGCAGCGTGCCGTCGCGGATGTCGCGGATGAGTTGCCCGGCGCAGCGTTCCGCCGTCTGCACCAGTTGCAGCGAGGTGGACGGATTGGCGGTGGCCATCATGCCCACGTCGCCGCCGACCGCCAGCCGCATGATCGTATAGCACTTGGCCTCGCCGCTCTTGATGTATCCGACGCAGGCGGGCAGGACGTAGAACTTCTGCACGATCTTCTTCTGGGTCTGGAAGATGAAGCCGGAGATCGCCCCGCACGGGATGCCGCTCTCGGTCCGCTCCTCGTCCATGGGCGAGGCGATCTGGAGGATCGGCCGAAGCCACGCCGCCGGGTGCGAGTCGTAGAGCGCGATGCCCCAGGCGTTCCACGCGCGGCGGTAGTTGGCCAGATAGCGGTCGGTGACGGGCAGGTATTTCACCGCGCCGGTCGTGCCGCTGGTCAGGGCGAGCATGTGGACCTTCGTGCCCGGGTTGAACAGCCCGGTCACATCGCCGCGTTTGATCGGCTCGATGTACGGGGCGATGCGGTCGTAGCCGACCAGCGGCATGCGGGCGGCGAAATCCGCGTAGCCGCGAATATCGCGAAGCCCGAAGTCCGCGCCAAACCGGCTGTCGACCGAGCCGGCCAGCAGCTCGGTCAGCAGGCGGTCCTGAACGTTCGCCGCCCGCGCGAGGCCGCGTCTGAACGCCGCCAGGTGGCGCAGCGCCTGCCAGCGTCCGACGGCCGCCGCCGCCCGGATGAGTGCATTCACCTTCACACCCAGACGATAGAGCAAAGCCGGCCGGAAAGCAAGTTTTCGGACGCGAACCTCCGGGGAGAGGCGACGAGAGGGACAGTCCCCTTTTTCAAAAGGAACTGAAAAAGGGGACAGTCCCTACCCATTGACTTTTCGCGGCGACATTGGGATGCTCTTTGCGGATCGCTCATGGCGAAGAAACATCCGCGTAAGTCGTCCAAGCCCATCGCAGGCGGAACCGCCCGCGCGCCGGGCAAGGTGCGCGCCAAGCCAGCCGCCAAATCGCCCCCCGCCAAGACGCCGCAGGCTGGGGCCGTCGTCCGAGGCCCGGGCCACCAACTCGCCGCCGGCAAACAATTGCTCTTCGTCTCCGGCGCGACGCTGGAACACCTTCCCTGGGAAGCGGGCGAGATTTTCAACCACGTGCAGATCGCCCTGCGCGAGATCGGCCGGGGCAAGGTCGACAAGCCCGCCCAGATTTCGCTCTACCCGCAGCGCGAGTCGCTGCTCTCGGCGACGGCGGCGTTCGTGCCGAACGTGCAGGCCTGCGGGCTGAAGTGGTTCGCCTCGTACCCGAACAACCAGCGGCTGCAACTGCCGCAGGTGTCCTCGGTCGTCGTCCTGTCCGACCCGCACACCGGTTTTCCGATCGCCTTCATGGACGCCGGCTGGCTGACTTCGCAGCGCGGGCCGGCTGTCTCGGCCGTGGCCGCCAGGCTGCTCGCCCGCCCGGGGGCCGAAACCGCCACGATCATCGGCGGCGGCGTGCAGGGCCGGGGGCACATCAAGGCGCTAGCCGAGGCGATCCCGAGCCTCAAGACCATCTGGGTCTACGACCACAACGCGACCAACGCCGCCCGCGCGATCCGCGCCGTCAGAAGCAAGGTCCGCCGCTCCGTCGTCATCCAGCCGGCCGACGACCTCGCCGTCGCCGTTCGCGGCTCCGACATCGTCGTCTCGGCCACGTCGATCAAGGAACAATCCGCCGCCACCGTTCGCGCCGACTGGATTCGCGGCGGCGCCCTGCTGTTGCCGCTCGACCTGGACGCCGTATTCGAGCCAGCCGTCATCGAGCAGGCTGACCGCTTCTACGTCGACTCGCTGGACGACCTCAAGACGCTGCACGAGAAGGGGCTGTTCATCCGTGCGATGCCGCAGAACGTAACCGGCCAGCTCGGCCAACTCATCGCCGGCAAGGTGCCGGGCCGGTCGGCTGACGCCGAGAAGATCGTCTGCCTGAACACGGGCGTCGGCTCGGTGGACATTGTTCTGGCCCGCGCGGTCTTCGAGAAGGCCTGCCGCCTCGGCGTCGGGCAGGTGTTGGAGCTGTGAACTCGCCCTACTCCCCCGCGTCCGCGGCCACGATCTGACGCCACCGGGCGACCAGTTTCTCGCGCTCGGCTGGGGAGCGGTTCGAGATGTAGCCCAGGTCCTTGCCGGTCAGCGTCTCCAGCGAGCGGGCGGCGTAGTCGGCGACGGTCATCGGGTCGGGCGGGTCCGGCTGGGTTGCGGGTTGCGTCC
>JAQTVL010000518.1 GCA_028706835.1 Phycisphaerae bacterium
CAACTGCGTGCGGATCTGCTCCTGCTGGGCGACGGGGAAGGCGTCGATGATGCGGTTGACGGTGCCCTGGCAGCCGGTGGTGTGCAGCGTGCCGAAGACGAGGTGCCCGGTTTCGGCGGCCATGATGGCGGCGGCGATGGTTTCGAGGTCGCGCATTTCGCCGACCATGATGACGTCGGGGTCCATTCGCAGCACGCGGCGGAGGGCCTCGGAGAAGCTCGGCACGTCGTTGCCCACCTCGCGCTGCGTGATCATGCTCTTGCGGTGCGGGTGGTAGAACTCGATCGGGTCCTCGATCGTGATGATGTGCTTGTCGAAATTCTCGTTGATGTAGTTGATGCACGTCGCCAGCGTGCTCGTCTTGCCCGAGCCCGTGGGCCCGGTCACCAGGATCAGCCCGCGGGGCCGCCGCAGCAGCACCGGCACGATGCCCGGCAGCCCGATCTCCTCGATCGTGTAGAGCTTGCTGGGGATCAGCCGTAGCGACATGGACAGGTGGCCCTTCTGGCGGAAGACGGACACGCGGAACCGTCCGGCGTCTCCGAAGCTGAACCCGAAGTCCGTGCCGCCCTGCTCCTGCAACTCCTGCTGGTTGCGGTCCGGCGTGATCGCCTTCATCAGCGCCAGCGTGTCCTCCGGCTCGAGCACCTTGGTCTCGAGCACCCGCAGTCGCCCGTGCAGCCGCAGGCAGGGCGCAAGCCCCACGTGCAGGTGCAGGTCGCTCGCCCCGCGCTTGATGCAGGTTTCCAGCAGCCGGTCTACGTGGATCTCAGCCATTGCGGTTCCTCATCCTGTTTGCTTGCTCTCGCCCGCGCCGGCGGCCAGCGAATCGTTCATCGCCGTGACCAGCCCTTCCGCCTGCGTCACGCGCGAGACCTCCTCGATGCTCGTCACGCCGTTGAGAATCTTCACGCGGCCGTCGCCCACCAGGTTCCTCATGCCGCTGGCGATCGCGGCTGCCCGGATGTCCTTCGTGGGCGCCCGGTTGAACGCCAGTTCGCGAATCTGGTTGTTCATCTGCATCATCTCGAAGATGCCCAGCCGGCCCCGATAGCCCGTGCCGTTGCACTTCGGGCAGCCGACGGGCTTGTAGATCGTCTTGCCTTCGAGGTCGCTGGTGCGGATGCCCAGCAGCCGAAGCACGTAGTTGTCCGGCTCGTAGTCCGGCGTCTTGCACTCGGGGCAGAGCACGCGAATCAGCCGCTGGGCCATGATCGCCTGGATCGAACTGGCGACCAGGAACGGCTTGACGCCCATGTCGATCAGCCGGGTGATGGCCGACGGGGCGTCGTTGGTGTGCAGGGTGGAGAAGACGAGGTGGCCTGTGAGGGCCGCCTGGATCGCGACCTCGGCGACGACCAGGTCGCGAATTTCGCCGACGAGGATGATGTTGGGCGCCTGCCGCAGCATGGAGCGGAGAATCCGCTCGAACGACAGGCCGATGTTGTCGCGGACCTGGCACTGGTTGATGCCGGCGAAGTTGTACTCGACGGGGTCCTCCGCCGTGATGATCTTGCGGTCGGAGCGGTTCAACTCCTGCAACGCGGCGTACAGCGTGGTCGTCTTGCCGGACCCGGTAGGCCCGGTGACCAGGAAAATTCCGTTCGGCCGCTTGATCACGTGCGAGAACCGGTGGTAGTCGTCATCCTCGAAGCCCAGGCTCTGGATGCCGATCTTCACGGAGTCCGGCCTGAGAATTCGCAGCACGATGCTTTCGCCGTGATAGGCGGGCAGGGTCGAGACGCGAAAGTCGACCGCTTCGCCGGCCACGTGCAGCTTGATGCGCCCGTCCTGCGGGAGGCGCTTCTCCTCGATCTTCATCCCGCTCATGATCTTCAGCCGGGCCGTCACCGCGCCCTGCATGCGCTTCGGGATGCGATCGCGCTCCAGGCAGACGCCGTCGATGCGGTAGCGGACCCGCACGCGGTCCGCCATCGGCTCGACGTGGATATCGCTCGCCCGGGTGCGCACCGCCTCGGTGATGATCAGGCTCATCAGCTTGATGATCGGCGCCGAATCGGGGTCGAGGGCCTCGTCGCCCGCCTCCGCGGCCAGGTCGCCCAGCACCGTCTCGTTGCGCATCTCCTGCACCGTCTTGTCGATCGACATGCCCGACGGCGCCAGGAACTGGTCGATGAACTTCTTGATCTTCGCCCGGCTGGCGATCAGCGTCTCGACCTCCATGTTCGTGCGGAACCGCAGCACGTCCAGGGTTTCCAAGTCGAGCGGGTCGGAGATGATGACCTTCAACTTGCCGTCCGCCTGCTGGAGCGGCAGCACGTTGTGCCGCCGAACCAGGTCCTCGGGCAGCAGGTCCATCGCGCCCGGCGCGATCAGCCCGGCCTCGAGGTCGACGTATTCCATGTCGAACTGGGCGGCCAGGGCCTTGGCCACGTCGTCCTCGGTGCAGCGACCGAGCTCAACGAGGGCCTCGCCGATGCGCTTGCCGTTGGTCTGCGCGTAGTCGACGGCATCGTTCAAATCGTTGGGTTGCAGGACCTTCCACTCGACCAGCAACTGGCCTAGTTTCTTACGCTGTTTGGCCATTGCAACCTCAGTCTGGCGGCTGATCGCCGGCGGTCACGGCCGTCGACGCCGAGCCAATCACGGGTCATTCTACGCAGAAGTCGATGTTCGGGGCAGAGCGGGCGGAGTGAGGCCGAGGGAAGGAGTGGTGAGTGAGGATTCCGTCGTTTCGTTGCCCTTCGCCGACCCATCGCCACGCCGCATTTCCTGCTCAGCCCCGGCCCCACTGTAACCGCCGACGGCTCGGGCGGCAAGGCGAAAAGAAAAGTGCCGAACGCGAAGCTCTCCGCGGTCAGCTTTCAGCGATCAGCCGCGGGCGGGACCCGGGTGGTTGCCGGAATTCCTAAGCTGAAAGCTGACCGCTGACCGCCGCCGCTCGCATCTGGCGCGTCTTACGTCTCTCGGACGATCACCTGCGGCGTCAGGACGCGGTTGTCGATCTGGCTGGGGTCGGGGTAGAAGCTGCGGTGGCCCTCGATCTGCTGGACCAGCATCTCGAAGCTGATTCGCCCCATGTTCTCGTACTGCTGGTCCACCGTGGTCAGCCCCATCGGGCCGGCGAAGCAAAGGTTGTCGTAGCCGATCACCGGCATCGTCTTTCCCAGCGTGCGCAGCCGGTGCAGCCCGCCGATCGCCAGCAGGTCCGAGCCGTAGAAGAAGCCGTCCGGCTCAAGCCGCAGCAAATGGTCGGTCAGGTCGTGGCCCTCCCGCTCGCTGAACTCGGTGATCTCGACGCACCGTTTGTCGATGTCGTTGATGCCGTGCTCGCGGTAGAACTCGGTGAACGCCGTCCGGCGGGCCGGGTACTTCGGCAGCGCCAGTACCGCGGGCCGGCGACAGCCGCGCTCCCACAGGTGCTCCGCCGCCAACTGCCCGCCGCGGTAGTTGTCGGCGTAGACCGACGGGACGTCCGGGAAACTGCGATCGGCGCAGACCGCGGGCATCAGCGGGCCGATCATCTGCCGAACCGGCGCGGACGAGTGGGCCAGTTCCGCGATCAGCAGCATGCCGTCAACATGGAACTGCCGGATCGCGCGTTCCAGGGCTACCGCCAGGTCCGCGCCTGGCGGGGGACTGGTCAGCAGCAGGTGATACCCCCGGCTGGTTGCGACCCGGTGGGCGCCCTGCATGATGATCTGATGGCTGGGCAGCGTGAACAGCGGCGACAGGATGCCGACGGTCG
>JAQTVL010000030.1 GCA_028706835.1 Phycisphaerae bacterium
CCGATTCGTCCCCGTCAGCTTCTTCCAGCCGCGCCCCGGGATTCATCCGATCCCCCAGCCGACGATCCGCCCCCGGCCCACTCGTGTCGCCGCCTAAACGCTCACGCCTATTCTGAGGGAGGCGTCAGATTTCAGAACTGGGGTGTGTGATGAAATCTGACTTCGAAATCCGACAGCCGCCTCGATACCCACAACGACTGGTAGTTGCCGGACGCCGGGACAACTACCTAGAAGATTTCATGAGGGGGGTGAGTGATGAAATCTTCTGGATGAAATCTTCTGGGGTGCCCGGCTGAGAGCGATGCCCATGCGGAACACCGCCCGCGTCGCACGCCGCGTGGATCGCCACCCACGTGTCATTCGGCACTCGGAACTCGCCGGCCGGCACTGTATAATGCAGCCTGACATGGGGGTTACTGTCCTGTGCCAGGAGTTACAGATGCTGTTGGCTGGATTGGGCGCCGAAGATCGTTACCTGTCCGATGTTGAGGCCCGCAAGCTCGTCGCCGATGCGTTCGGGAAGATCGACCTCGCGGGCAAACGCGTGCTGGTCATCATCCCCGACGGCACGCGGACCTGCCCCGTCGGGCTGTTCTTCCGCCTGCTGTGGGAACAGATCGGCAAATCCGCAGCCGCGTTGGATTACATGGTCGCCCTCGGCACGCACCCGGCCATGCCCTACGAGAAGATCCTCGAGCGCGTCGAGATCACCAGGGGCCAACACGAGAGCACATTCAAGAAGGTGAAGTTCTTCAACCACGAGTGGGACAAGCCGGACACGTTCCGCACCATCGGCCGGATTTCCGAAGGCGAGATGGAGAAGATCAGCGGCGGCCTGTTCCGCGAGTCGGTGTCGGTGTCGCTGAACAAGAAGGTCTTCGACTACGACCAGTTGATCATCCTCGGACCCGTCTTCCCGCACGAGGTGGTCGGGTTCTCCGGCGGGCACAAGTATCTGTTCCCGGGCATCGCCGGCGACGAGATCATCCACTTCTTCCATTGGCTGGGCGCGGTCATCACCAACCCCGTGATCAACGGCACGAAGGACACGCCGACCCGCGCGGTCGTCGAGAAGGCGGCGTCGTTCCTGACCGTGCCGACGATGGCCATCTGCCTGGTGGTCCACTACGGCAAGCTGTCCGGCTGCTACATCGGCCCGACGCGAGAAGCCTGGAGCGAGGCCGCCGACCTGTCCGCCCGCAAGCACATCATCTACAAGGACCACACGTTCAAGAAGGTCCTGGGCCTGGCCGCCGCCATCTATGACGACATCTGGACGGCCGGCAAGGTCATGTACAAGCTGGAGCCCGTGCTGGCCGACGGCGCGGAACTGATTATCTACGCCCCGCACATCACGGAGATCAGCTACACGCACGGCAAGCTGCTGGACCGGATCGGCTACCACACGCGGGATTACTTCAAGAAGCGGATGGACCAGTTCGCCGACATCCCGCGCGGCATCCTGGCCCACTCGACGCACGTCCGCGGCATCGGCACGTTCGACGGCGGACGCGAGAGCTGCCGCGTCAGCGTGGTGCTGGCCACGGGGATCCCTGAGTCGCGATGCCGGCAGGTCAACCTCGGCTACCGCGACCCGAAAACCGTGAACATCGACAGCTATCGCAACCGCGAGGCGGAGGGCGTGCTGCTGGTCGAGAAGGCCGGCGAGATGCTCTATCGCCTCAAGGATGGAACGGTCCCGCGTATTCCGGGCGACGTGCGTGCCTGACGCGGAAGAAGCTTTCAGCGATCAGCCGGAAACTAGTGCTCTGTCGCAGGTGATTTGATGGGTGCCATGGCTGGTCCGCCGTCCGGCTGTTTGGGACGGCGGGCCAGCCATGCCCACGCGGTGCAGACATGCCTGCGACAAAACGGCCATCGCAGGCATGGCACCCGATCCATCATTTCATCTGCGACAGAACACTAGTCGCGGCCACAAGCTGATTGCTGAAAGCTGAAAGCTGAAAGCTTATCTTGCCATACCAGTTCTTCCAGGTCGTGGGACTCGAAAAGCCGGCGGACCTCCGCCGCGCCCGGCGGGCTGTGTCCGCCACGCTCCCGTCCGCCGTCACCTGCTGGGTCGACCCGCTGGACCAGGTGGTCTGGCTGGAACGGGCCGATCAGCCGTTCGCCGCTGAAGAGACCGCCGCGGTCGCCAACCGGCTGAACGCCGCCGGATTCTCCGCGGTCGCGATGGACCAGTCACAACAGGCTGGGCCCGCCTGCATCGCCAGCCATCGCCGACGACGGTTCCTCCAGATCCGCAACCGCCTGCTGCTCGCCGTTGCGATCTGCCTCCCCGTTGTGCTGCTGCACTCGTTCGGCTACCTGGTCGCGAAATCGCTCGCCAGCCAACTGGCGCTGGCGTGGATCGAGGCCGCGCTGACACTGGTGCTGTTCCTGTCGGCTGGGCGGGCGTGGTTCCTGCTCGGGCTGCGATCGCTGCGGCATCACCACTGGCGCTGGCGGACCGCAATCTCGGTCGTGCTGGCCGGCAACCTGGCGCTGGCCGCCGCCGACCTCATGCTCCGCACCCTGTCGCGCCCGCCGCTGGTCCCGGGGCTGGCCAACGAATCGCTGCTCGCGCCGGCCTGCCTCGTGCTGGTCATCGTCCTGCTCCGCGCCCTGCTGATGCGCTGGCGGCTGGCGCAGATCAGCCGGCCTTTCGATCGCTGGCTGGCCGACATGACCCCGCTCGACGAGATAAACCTGCGGTTTTTCCTGCAAATCCAGGCGCGGCACCAGCAGAGCGGGCCGGACCTGACCTTCGCCAGGCTGGGCGACCGCTTCACGGATGTCGGCCTGGCGATCGCGGCCGGCGTCTTCGTCGCCGCCTTGATGGCGACCAGCCAACTGCTGGCCGCTTGGCTGATCGTCAGCGGGCTGCTGCTGATCCTCGACCCCCGGCTGTTCCAGTTCACGTGGGTCGCGCCGGAGGTGCTCGCGGAGCGGCAGGCGGTCGGGTTCGGCGTGTTCTTCTGCAACCCGCGTATGTACCAGACGGCGGCCAAGCTGACCTGCGTCGCGTTCGACAAGACCGGCACGGTCACGTCGGTGCCGGCCGACGTTGTCGCCATCGAGGTCAATCCGCTGGCGGCGCTGGACCTCGACGGGAACGCCCTGCTCCGCCTCGCGGCGGCCGTGGAGGGCTCGTCGTCGCACGCGGTCGCACGGTCGCTGGTGACGGCTGCCGCACTGCGGGGCCTGGACCTGCCCGCCGCAGCCGACATCGCCCGCAAGAGCGGCATGGGCGTCGCCGGCACGGTCGAAGGCCGGCGTGTGCGAATCGGCAGCGAATACTACATGATCGACCAGGGCCTCGACCCCGCGCCGTTCGCGATGCAGATCGAGGGCCTCAAGCGCGAGCCGTACTCCATCCTCCTCGTCGCCGTCGACGACCAGGTGGCCGGGGCGATCGGGCTGGCCGACGTCATCAGGCCCGGCAGCGAGCAGGCGGTCGCGGAATTGAACGACATGTTTGACGTCCGCATGATCACCGGCGACAGCGCGACCGCCGGCGCGAACCTGGCCGCCCAACTGGGCATCGGCAACGTCGTGGTCGAGTTGAGCCCCGAGGGCAAGCTGGACCTGATGTCGCGCTGGAGCCGCAACGGCGATCGCGTGGCCATGGTGGGCGAACTCGGAAAGGACCCCGCGCTGATGGACCGCGCCGACCTCGGCATCGCCCTGGGCGGCGAACTGGACGACGTCGAGAATCCCGACAACCTGCGACTGCCCGCCCACGCGGCCCTGTCCACGCCGCCGGGACTGCAACCCGCCGACGTCCTGATCCTGAACAACCGCATCGAGCACGTGCCGACGGCGCTGCGGCTGGCCCGTCGGGTGACGGCCCAACGGCGGCACGGGACGTTGTGGATGGCCGGGCTGGTCATGGTGTCGGCGCTGCTGGCGATCCTCTGGCCGCAACTACCGCTGGCCCCGGAACTCGGGCCGGTGGCGGTGGCCGCCTTGTCGCTGCTGGGCCTGCCGGTGATCCTCGGCCGGGCCGCGGTCCAAGTCGGGCAATCATGCCCCTGCCCCGCGGCCAACGGCGGCCAATCCGAGCCCAAGACCGTAGCACGGGCGTCTCGCCCGTGAATCATGGGCAGGATGCCCATGCCACGTCCAGTTCACAACGCAACCGCATCACATACTCGCCAGAATGGTGCGCAGTCGGTGCGCGAAGGTGTGCTCACGCAGCACACGCTCGCGCGCAGCCACGCCGATGGCCCGGCGGGCGGAATCGTTGCCCAACAGGCGAGCCACGCGATCCGCCAGCCCCGCGGGGGAGCGGGCGGGAATGAATTCCTGGCCGGTCGCCAACATCTGCGAAACGCCTGACGCCTGGCCCGGCGTGCGAATCAGTAACGCCGCGCCGCACGCGGCCGCGTCGAGCATCGCGGGGCCGACGATCCGGTCGTCGTCGTTGATGAACGCAACGACGCGGGCGCTGCTGTAAAGCCGCCGCCAGTCGGCCCACGAACCTGGCGGCGGCAGGATTTCCGAGTCGGCAAACCCGTGGCCGCTCCAACCCGCGCCGACTGCCCGCAGAGTCGCCTTCGCCTTGCGCAGTTCAGCCGCGAACTCCAGGCGAATCACCGTCGCCGCCAGCCGGGCCCGAATTGCGTCTGCAAATTTCGCCCGGCCGCCCTCGTCGTTGATTGTCACGCCGCAGGCCCGCATCGCCCGGCTGACAATCTCCTCGGCGCGGGCCGGGACGTAGTCCGCGGCGTCCAGCCTGATCTGCCGGGCGCACTCGGCCCATAGTTGCTGATGGCTGGCCCACTCGATGCCGACGGCCTCGGGCTCGATGGCCGCCACGTCACCGATGATGACGATGTCGCAGGCCAGATCGCACGGCTCAGGCCGGTAAACGTTCGCGTCCGTCGCCACCGGCAGCGGGACGACGCATTCGCCGGGCCAGCCGGCGTCGCATAGCGCCCGTTCGACCAGCGGCGTCGCGGCGAATACCCTGTCCCGGCCGGCCCGCTTGGCGATCCGCGCCGACGCCTGCGTGACAAACAGGCCGGCAGGGTCGAACGCCCAGGTCGCCACGCGGATACGCTCGGGCAGCGGCGGGGAGAAATCGGCCCTGCCCCGATCGATCATCACGACCAGGTCCGGCGCGAACTCGGCGATCGCCTGCGACTGAGCGATCCCAGCGGCCCCATCCGGGCCGTTCACGTGGAACACCAGTGCTCCGTCGCCAGTGATTTGATGGGTGCCATGCCTGTGGCAGGCGACAGCAGTGCCGTCGCCTGCCACAGGCATGTCTTCGCCCCCGACTCGCGCCGGGCGACATGCCTGCGACAAAACAGCCGTCGCAGACATGGCACCCATTCCATCGTCTTCCCTGCGGCAGAGCACAAAACCAGTCCGCGCCGCACCAACCAGCCCGTCGATCGCCAGCCGACTCGGGCTCTCGCTGCCCGTCGCCAGCCCCATCACGCGCCAGTCCGCCTGGCTGGCCGGCTGGGGCGTCGAGGCGATCTGCACGAATCGGCCCGCGATATCCGCCAGGGCGTCGCCGATCGCGTTCAGCCTTCGCCGGCTGATCGCGTCGAGCGTCGCGGTGATCGCCGCGAACCGCTCCGCCCCCTGCCAGGGCCAACGAAGCACCTGGCCCGGCGGGGCGAAACCGGCGTGCGAATTGAGGAAACCGAGCAGGTCGCCGGCCCCGGACTCGGCGGCGAGGACCAGTTTGCCCGAGGCCAGCAGATCCGACAGGTCCACCAGCGACAGCGCAGCGACCGCGGCGGGCAGGCCGTCGAGCCCGTCGCCGTCGCCAAGCACGCAGAACAACGCCTGGTGATACGCCAGCCGGCCCGCCAGTTCGCGGACCTCGCGCCCGCTGCCCAGGCCGAACACGGCGATGTTGTTGGACTCCGGCGCAAGCCCCCTGGCCACCTCGACCGCCGAGACCGACGGCGCGGAACTCCGCGCCAGCCACTGCCATTCGTCGCCGGCGCGGACCTGGGCCGTGGCGACGCCGTCGCGACCGATCATGAACCGAACGGTCTCGCCGAGTTGCACCGCCCGCAGCCGGTCCGCAAGCCCCGGCTGGCGAACGGCGACGGCGTTCAGATTCGCGACGAGGATTTCCGCGCCCGGCGGCGGGCTGGGCGACGGCAAATGGCGGACGAACTGCGGCGATGAACCCACGGCGGCCTCCAATGCTTCGCTCCGTACAGTATCGGACCGACGCGAGAGACAACTTGATTGCGCGTTCACCTTGAAAACCCTGACAAACCAGACTATAAGGGCCGCATTACCCAGGAGGTCTTTCGATGCGCTGGACGAAAACGTTCATCCCCACCGTCAAGGAAATCCCCGGCGACGCCGAGGTGATATCCCATCAGCTTATGATCCGCGCCGCGCTCATCCGCAAGGTCGCCAGCGGCGCCTACACCTACCTGCCGCTCGGCTTCCGCTCGCTGCGAAAGGCCGCGCAGATCGTCCGCGAGGAAATGGACCGGGCTGGGGCGCTGGAAATCGTGATGCCCATCCTCCAGCCGATGGAACTGTGGCAGCAGACCGGGCGGGACGAGGTTTTCAAGGAGATTCTGCTGACGGCCACCGACCACCACGGGCGAGTGAACGTGTTCTCGCCGACGGCAGAGGAGGTCGTCACGTCGCTGGCCGCCGAAATTCGCAGCTTCCGGCAGTTACCGGTGAACTTCTACCAGATTCACGACAAGTTCCGGGACGAGTTCCGCCCGCAATACGGCGTGATCCGCAGCCGCGAATTCCTGATGAAGGACGCCTACAGCTTCGACGCGACGGTGGAAGGGCTGAACGAGTCCTACAAGAAGATGTACGACGCCTACTGCCGCATCTTCGACCGGGCGGGGCTGAAGTATGTGATCGTGCAGGCCGACTCCGGCGGCATGGGCGGCACGGACACCGAGGAGTTCATGGTGCCCAGTGAGATCGGCGACACGCTGGTGGCCACCGAGGACGGGACCTACTGGGCGAACATTGAGAAGGCTCAGGTCGATCCGCTGGTGCTCTCCGACGCCGCCAAGGCCGCCCGGGCCGCGGCCCCCGCGATGGCGGAGGTCCACACGCCCAACGTCGGCACGATCGACGCGGTGTGCAAGTTCCTCGGCACGCAGCCGGCCGACATGATTAAGACGCTGGTCTACGCCGCGCACTCGCCGGAGGACCCGAAGCGCAAGCTGGTCGTCGCGGCCCTGGTCCGCGGCGATCACGATGTCAACGAGAGTAAGCTCGTCGGCGCGACTGGCGGCGGCGTGATTCTTGAACTCGCTGACGAGGCGACCATTCGCACCGTGACCGGCGCTGCCGTCGGCTTCGCCGGTCCGATGACGCTCGCCGGCAAGGTGGGAAAGCTGGTGGTCGACCACGCGGTCGCCGCCATGGGCGTGGGCGTGACCGGTGCGAACAAGACCGACCATCACGTGCGGAACGTCGTGCCGGGCCGGGATTTCCCGCTCGCGGGCGCGAACGTCGTCGTCGCAGACATCCGCAACGCGACCGAGGCCGACACCTGGGGCGGCAAGAAGCTGAAGTTCTCGCATGGCCTGGAGATCGGCCACGTGTTCAAGCTTGGCACGAAATACAGCGAGAAGCTGGGCGCCCGCTTCGACGACGAAAAAGGCCAGTCGCAGCCGTGCATCATGGGCTGCTACGGCGTCGGCGTGAACCGCATCCTCGCGTGCGCGATCGAGGTCGGCCACGACGACAAGGGCATCATTTGGCCGATCTCGATCGCGCCCTACGAGGTGCTCATCGTCCCGGTCGGCGCGGACCGCAGCGAGAACGTCCGCAACGTGAGCGAGAAACTCTACGCGGACCTGCTGGCTGCGGGCGTGGACGTGCTGATCGACGACCGCGAGGCCCGCCCCGGCGTGAAGTTCAACGACGCCGACCTGATCGGCGTGCCCATCCGCGTGACCATCGGCGACAAGGCGCTGGCCAACGGCAACATCGAACTGAAACTCCGCCGCGAGCCCGCCCCGCAACTCGTCCCCGTGGCCAACGCCGCGTCAGCGGTGCAGGAGACGGTGGCAAGACTGTTCGCGGAACTGAAGTGATCGCTCACTTCTTCATCGGATAGAGATGCTCCGGCGCTGGGTATTGGCCGGTCTCGATCTGCTCGCGATAATTCGCGAATGCGTCGCGCATCGCCTCGCCCAGGTTGGCGATCTTCGGCACGAATTTCGGCACCTTGCCCGGCGTCAGGCCCAGCATGTCCGGCGTGACGACGACGAAGCCGTCGCACGCGGGGCCAGCCCCACAGCCGATCACCGGCACATTCACGGCCTCGACGATCCGCTGCGTCGTGTCCGCGGGCACGGCCTCCAGCAACAGCATCACCGCGCCGGCCTGCACCAACGCCTTGGCGTCGGCGATCATCCGCGAGGCCGACTCTTCCGTCCGGCCGGTCGCCTTGTAGTTTCCGGTGTAGGTGACGCGCTGCGGCAGCAGGCCGAGGTGGGCCATCACCGGCACGTTCGCCCGGTCCATCGCGGCGACGACGTCGGCCATGCGGGCGTCGCACTCCAGCTTGACGCAATCGCAGCCGCCCTCGGCGATGAACGACAAGCCGTTCTTCACCGCGTCGTGCAGGCGGTTGTGGTAGGAGCCGAAGGGCATGTCGCCGATGAGGTAGGCAGCCGGGGCCCCGCGGCGGACCGCGCCGCAGGCCAGCAGCATCTGTTCCATCGTCACCGGCACGGTCGATTCGTAGCCGAGCATGCACGGGCCGAGCGAGTCGCCGACGAGCAGCACGTCCACGCCGCCCTGCGACTGCCAGCGGGCGGTGGTCGCGTCGTAGCTGGTGAGCACGGCGAAGCGGCGGCGATCGGCCTTGCGGGCGCGAAGGTCGTCCAGCGACACCCGCCGGGCGGAGGAGGAACTGCCGAGTTGGGATTGGGCACTCATAAAAAATCAGCGGTCAGCGGTCAGCTTTCAGCACTCAGCCAGGCACACAATCCTCGTGGCTGAGAGCTGACCGCGACCGGTGAGGGCTGCTCCTCATTTCAGATACTTCGCATACAGCGCCGGGTTTCGCCCGGTCACGACGTCCGTGCCGGGGGCCATCTGTTTGTCGCGGCTGTCGTCGGGCATCATGCGGGCGACAACGGCCATGGGGCGATCGGCCAGCGAGTCCGCCAGGATCGCACCGCTCGGGGCGATGACGACGGCCCGGTCGATCGCCGACGCGACGACGAAAATCCGGTTCTCGCCGGCCCGCGCCCGCAGCAGCCGAAGGTCCGGGCACCGCCCGTCGGCCTCCGGGGCCGCGATGAACAACTGGGCGTCGGCCAGCATCGCCGCCCGCGCGGGGGCGAATGAATCGACCCGGCCGCCAGCCAATCGTAGGCGCGTCACGCCATGGCCCGGCTGCGGGCGATCCGCGAAACACAATATCATACCAAACCGATTGGCGTGCCGCACCCAGGCCTCGTCAAGCGAAGACGCACCCGGCGCGACGAGCACCTGCACGCCCTGGGCGGCCAGGTCGGCCAAGAGCGACGCGATATCGAGCTGACCCATCGGCCCCGCCAGCGCCGCCAGCACCAGCGCGTCGGTCGGCTGGACGGGCAGCGGCGTCTGGGATTGCGAGATCGCGCGGCTCTTCGTCACCGGCAGCGAGGCGGTCGGGGCGAACAGGATGTTCGGATAGCCGTCCTCGTCGCCCGGCCCGATGGCCTCGCGGCAGGCAGCCAAGTCCACGTCGGCCAGCAGCAGGCCCGGATCGGCGGAGCCAAGCGAGGCGACCATTTCGCCCGCCGGCGAGACCACGTTGCTCCGGCCGCAGTAGACGATCGAGTCGGCTTCGACGCCGACCTTGTTGGCTGATGCGATCCAGCAGCCGGCCTCCATCGCCCGCGCGGCGATGAAGTATTCGATCTGCGGGTTGGTCAGCGCGGCCGCCGAGCGGCCCCAGCTTACCCAGGCGGTGGGGTTGATGAGCAACTGCACGCCCTGTCGGCCGGCGATGGCGGCCAGCTCGGGGCATCGGCCGTCGGCGCAGATCATCAGGCCGAGCCGGCCGATGGCCGTGTCGATCACCGGCACGGCGTCGCCGGGGGCGAAGTAGTTGTTGTCGAAGTGCCAGAGGAAGACCTTGCGATAGGTCAGCAGCAGTTTGCCCGCCGGGTCGAACAGGACCGCGGCGTTGGAGAGCTTCTCCTTATCGTCCTCGCGTTCCTCGACGACGCCCGTAGCGAGATGAATCTTGAGTTTCTTCGCAATGCTCGCGAACCGGTTGAGCGTCTTCGCAAAACTCAGCCGGCGGCTTGCTGTTTCGCGGTAGTATTCGCGCGACCGCAGGAAATAGGCGGGATAGGCGCACTCCGGGCAGACCACGAGCTTCGCGCCCTGCTTCGCGGCGCTCGCGGCCTGCGACTCGATGAAATCGAGATCGCCGACGGGGCCGGCCAGTTGGCCGGCGGAGCACTGGATCAGGGCGAGTTTGTAGCGATTCATCATGACCTGCGTCCTACGCGCGGACCTTCGGTCCTGCGGCTAAACGAGAGTATCCTTCCCGTCTTCAATTCCGAATTCCGAATTTCTATTCCGCGTCGGCCACCTTCGGCTTGGCGATCGTGAGCGTGCCGGGCCAGTTGCGGATGGTCACGCCCAGCCGGGCGGAGTCGGCTGGGTGCTTCCGCGTCGCGGGGCCTCGCCAGTGCAGTTCCGCCTGGCCGCTCAACTCGCCGACCTGCTCGCAGACTTCGCCGGTGAAGATGCCGTTCTTGAAGAAGAAGATCAGCCGGGTGGCCGGGCATTTGCCGTGCGAGGTGCGGTACACCTCGGCGGCTGCGCTGAACCGCCCGCGCCCCAGCGGGATCGGTTCGCTGAACAGCAGCGCGGCGTAGCCCTGCGGGCCGTCGGCCTGGATGCTGACCAGTTCCTCGTTCACCTTGGCGTTGCACTCGCGGGGCACGTTCAGCCAGGCCCAGAAGGGCGAAAGGTAATACGGCGGGTCCGGCGGGCGGACGCCAGGGGGCAGTTTCGCGCCGCGGGCCAGCGACTCGATCGCCTTCGCGGCGGCCTGCCCGATCCTTCGCCAGTCGTCGGGGGTCGCCAGTTGGTTGTTGCCCTGCCAGTTGTAGGTCAGCTCGATGGTCTGCGAGTAGTCGGCCAGGCTGCACGCCGCGTGGAACGTCGACGAGCAGCGGCAACTGTTGGCGGGCGGCGACCAGTCGATGTGGTCCGGCCAGGAATTGGCCCAGCGGACGGGCGACGACTCGGGGCAGTTGCGCTCGACGAGCTTGGCGAACCACCAGGCCCGCTGCCAGCTTTCGCGTCCGCTCCAGGCGGGGTGCGGCGGGACGGGGAAGCTGACGGCCCCCGGCCCGGGGCCGTGCAGGTCGAGGTTGACCAGCATCGGCGTGCCCTTGCCAGCGCACTTCTCGCGCGTCGCGTCCATCAGCTTTCGCAGGGCGCGAATCTCGGCCCGCTGCGGGAACAGCCGCCAGTCGCGATTGAAATCCACCGGCGCCCGGTCCTTGCCGTACATGCCCTCGGCCACGCCGTCGACATCCACCGCCGGGCAGACGAAGATGGCCGCCCGCTGGCGCAGCGATTTCGCCCAGGCCGCACTGCTGAGGATCGCGTCGACCAGCCCCTCCGCCGCGAAGCTGCCCGGGACCTCGCCGGAATGCTGGCGGGCCGTCACCCAGACGCACTTCTTCCCGCGGGCCGGCGTGCCGATCTGGAGCACTCGCACGGGGCGGCCAGCCGCGCTCTTGCAGACGGTGAGCACGCGCGTGCCGCGCTGCTTGCCCCAGCGGGCCAGGGCGGCGGTGACCATGTCGAACGTGTAGGGGTAGCAGTAAGCGACCTCGGTTTCGCCGGCGCCGCAGGGCACGGCGAACATGAACGCCTGGCGATGCTTGTGCGGATCGATGAACGTCTGGCTTCGGCCGGGCTCATCGACGCTGCACAGGAGCGGATCGACCCGCCGCCACTGGCCGCCCTCGGGTCGGAAGACGGGCACTGCCCGCCGGTAATCGCCGGCGCCGAGCATCTGGTCGCGATTGGTGAGCACGAAGGTGACGGGTCCGCCGTCGCCGCCGATGACCTTGAAGTGGAACCACATGCCGCGCGGGCTGTCGTGCAGCGGCGCGGCGAAGCAGACACGTTTCTCCGCGTCAACGACGCGAATCTTCTCCGCCGCCGCCCCCGGAAAGTCCGTCAGGATGCGTATGCCCATATCGAGCCCTCGATTTTGCCCGACTCTTCTCCCTCCCCTCGGGGGGAGGGCCGGGGAGAGGGGCCGGACCCGCCGCCGCGGGAATTGCTCGCCTTCGGCGAGTCCCCTCTCCCTTGCTCCCTCCCCCAAGGGGGGAGGGAAAATGCGGAAGTCCCCTCTCCCTTGCTCCCTCCCCCCAAAGGGGAGGGAAAATGCGAAAGTCCTCTTTCCCGTGCTCCGTCGGAGCACTGGCGGGCAAGCTGCCAGTGCCACCCGGATTCGGCACTCCCCGCCGCCGCGAGCCTCATTAGTATGCCGAACCCCGCCCCGTCCGTCACGCCCAAATTTCGGGGCCGCAGGCGGAAGGCCGAGCCCGCGCGGAGCTGAGTCTCTTCGCGGGCGCAGCCCGCTTTGGAGTGCGGGGACGCAGGCCCCGCTTTCGCCCGGCTGCGGATACACGCGGATTCGCGCGGATGGAATGCGAACACGCCTCTTCTCTGTTTGTGGAGAGTGGCATTCGACCATGCTCGTGCCGCCCCGAGCGAGGTCGAACGGGCGGTCGCCTCGGGCAACCGCTTTGGCGGGGCGCGACGGACTGCGCCGGTTCAGGCGCGGCACGGGAAAGCGGGGCCTTCGTCCCCGCACTCCAAGGCCGGCTGCGCCGGCAAAGAGTAGGGCGACGGCCGCGCGGCGAGCCTGGCGCGAGGACGAAACGTCGTATCCGACCTTGCCTTGGCTACTCAAGCAAGACGCGCCGCCGGCCGATGCGTAGGATGTACAGGGCCTCCCCGACGTGGGAAACGGCCTTGACGTGGCCGGAGGTGTCACTATCATGCCAAGAAGAATTGCGTCCGCTAGGCCCAGCCGAAAGGGGACTGTGAATCCGAAGCCGGAAAACCAGGTCGACGTTTGGCTGATCTACAAGAGCGAAGACGATCCGGGGCAATGGGTCGCGCATTCGCTGAAGACTGACCAGTTGGCCGTCGGGGACTGCGTCATTTCCGCATACACCGAGTTGAAGCAGGTGATGCGAGCGTTCTGGCAGGCGGCCGCCAACGACCCCAGCATCGTCATCGAACGGGCGCCACGGGAGTTCTTTGACCGCCTGAAGGACGCCACGCCCCTGGAGGACGCTTTCCTTGCGCGGGCGGAGGAACTGCTCGCCCGCCGTTGCACCACCATGCCGAATCCGCAGGGCACGATCTTCAAGGCGCTGGACCTTGAGCCGCTCTGCCGGAAACTTGTCACCGTGTGAGACTCCATGAGGACGATCAAGTGGGGGAAACTGGCGGATGTCCTCAAAGCCAGGGGCGTACATATTGACTCACGCGGCAGTGAAGCGAAACTGACGATGAGCGTCCCCGGCGGGACGAGGATGTACGTCCTGCAGCACAAGTGCTGCGCGTCCAGAAGTTCCGACGTTTGGGTGGTTCACCTCAAGAAGATCATGTCCAAGTTCGGGATCAGCGAAGATGACCTGCGGAAGTAAGAAGCGGACGCAATCGCGGGATCTGACACTGCTTTTCCCACCGTCTTTGATCCTTGACAGAAGACGTCTCGACGTCTAATCTGGGGCGGCATGAGCATTGAGCCAAGATGCCCGCCGGGGCGAGTTCGGGACGCGATCGTCCAGACGCTTGAAACCGGGGCCAGGCCGCTCTCCGTGCCGGAGATTCAGGAGGGGGTGTCGCGGCTGCTTGGACAAACGCCCGGCTCCTCCATCCGGTCCTACCTCCGCCTGAACACGCCGAACCTGTTCATCCGGCATGAACGTGGAGTCTACACGGTGCGGGGCCTGCCGCCGGCGGCCGTGGCCCCTGCCCCGCAGCCGGGCAAGGCAACGCCCGCGTTCGAGTTCGGCAAGGCCCGTCTGTACCGCGGCGACTGCCTGAACTGGCTGGCGCACCGGGACGACAACTCCATCCATGGCGTGGTGACAGACCCGCCGTACGGGCTGCACGAATACACGCCTGAGCAGCAGAAGAAACTGCGGGCCGGTCGCGGCGGGGTGTGGCGGATTCCGCCGTCATTCGACGGCCACGTCCGCGCGCCTCTGCCGCGGTTCACCACCCTGACGACGGAACAACTGCTGTTCGTGCGTACGTTCTTCCTGGCCTGGGGCCGGACGCTGATTCCCAAGCTGGTCCCGGGCGCTAACGTGGTCGTCGCGTCCAACCCGCTGCTTTCGCATATCGTCTCCAACGCGCTGGCGGAGGCAGGGCTGGAGCGCCGCGGCGAGATCATCCGGCTGACGATGACGATGCGCGGCGGGGACCGCCCGAAGGCGGCGCACACGGAGTTCGCGGATGTCAGCGTGATGCCGCGTTCGATGTGGGAGCCGTGGGTGGTGTTCCGCAGGCCGATCGAAGGGCGGGTGCAGGACAACCTGCGGCGATGGTGGACGGGTGGGTTCCGCCGCCCGTCAGCCGACCGGCCTTTCGGCGACGTGATCGCCTCCGCGCCGACGCGACCGGCTGAGCGGAAGATCGCGCCGCACCCGAGCCTCAAGCCGCAGGCATTCCTGCGCCAGGTCGTCCGTGCGGTGCTGCCCCTGAGCAAGGGCGTCGTGCTGGACCCGTTCGCGGGCGCCGGCTCGACGCTGGCGGCTGCGGAGGCGGTCGGATACGAGAGCATCGGGGTGGAGAAGGACGAGCAGTATTACTCGCTGGCCTGCCGGGCAATCCCGGCACTGGCGCGGTTCAATCCTTAGCGGGCAGGTCACGGTAGATCCAGTTGGCCCGAAGTTTGAGAACCCCGTCCTTGTGTAGTGTGGCCGTTCGCGTGCCAAGTTCGCCACGGGCGTTCTTGCGGAAATCGGCTTCGGTCACGCGGGCGAGATACACTTCGGTGAACCGCATGGCTGACCGGTCGTGGGCCGGCTCGGTCTTGTTGTCCACGACATAGACGAAGACGCACATCCATTGATCGCGAGCGCCGTGCGTGTCGACCGCGCCGCCGGTGTTGCGCGTCGTCTTAATCTCCACGCCCTCGGTGCCCGCCTGGACGGCATTGTTCGGGTACACACCCTGCACCACCAGGTCCGGGTGGCCGTTGAAGTGCGCGTTCTGGACCAGCACGCGCGAGTGCTTGGCCATGCTGGCGGAGAGCAGATCGGACAGTATCCCCGACATGATGGCCGGACGGAGCATGTCGTCGAGGCGTTGAAGGCCTTTCTTGATGAGGTAGGAGTTCACGTCGAAGAAGAAGTCGTAGACGTCCTGCATCGCGATCTGGAAATC
>JAQTVL010000519.1 GCA_028706835.1 Phycisphaerae bacterium
AGATTTTCACGCCCGACGACCCCGAGGCCGAGCCGCCGGCCGAAACCGCCTCCGACCGGCTGCATGAACGGTTATGCACCCTCGCCAATACTGTCCGTAACAAGCTCTCAACCGACAATTAACGATCTCCTAACTGGCGCGACGCTGCGCCGGGCGGTCTCTCTGGAAGCATGAACGATGCGACCACAGCCGGTTCGCCCGACGGGCCGCCGTCCCCCAAACGCCGAGGACGCAAGAAACGCCCGGCCGTCGTCCCCGAACAGGTCGTCGGCCGACGCAACGTGCTGATGCTCCAGCGACACCTCGACCGACTGCGGGCCCACCACGCCCACGGCAACCGGATCGTTCACTTCGACAATCTGCTGCTGGGCCTGCTCCTGAGCTTCTACAACCCGACCTGCCGCAGCCTGCGGACCATCGAAGGCCTCAGCCACGTGGCCCAGGACGAACTGGGCGTCGATCGGTTGTGCCGCTCGACCACTTCCGACGCGATGGCCCTGTTCGATCCCGTCGACCTCGCCAACACCCTGTCTTTCCTGACTCCCGGACAGTATTGGAGAATCGCGCACAGTGCGTGAACTGGGAATCGACCGAAAGATTGGCGAACGTATGCCTCAACGGTGTTTCCTGCGTATCCGCGGCGGAAATGTGCTCTGCCTGAGGATACGAAGGTTCGATAGGTCTGACGCCTTGCCCTGATGTGTTCGGGACTCGGTGTAGTGGGTAGCCCGCGGCCGCTTCGGGGCATCGTTCCGCCGATGGTCGAGCGGTTGTTGGCCGCGACACGCTCAATGTCACGAACCTGGGACGGCTGGTCGAGCACTTGGTGGTCCTCCTGGTTGGGTGCGACTCCCGCACACGTTAGCCATCGGTCAATTCTTCCTCTTACGAATTGCCCCGGCGGACTTGCGACGGCCCTGAGCCACATGCACGTTCTCTTGACCTGCTCGTTCATGACTCGTAGCATCATCGCGTCGTGCAGCCCTTTTCGGAGGTTCGCCGCCTTGCCCAACCGCTCGATGACTGACCTGGAACGCTTTCTCGCCGTCTGCAACGGCCAGAGGCCTGACTATGTTCCCATCTTCGGATTTCCCGGAGCGCCTGGCATGTCCGGCGGCGCCATGCGCAAGACGCACGAGCGACTCGTCCAGACCGGCATGCCTGCGTCCGTCGACGGTTGCGCCGCGCTCGGCAAACCGTGCTCCCGCCAGGGCTGGCATCGCTACTGGGGCACGACCGGCCCCGTTACGCTCGACTTTGGCCTCGCCCAGGGCGCGCCCGGCTTCAAGGAAACCACTCGCGTCGAGGGCGAATTCGAGATCGTCGAGTCCGAGTCCGGCGCCCGCACCCGCCAGGTCCTCGAAAACGACGTTACCTATAGCATGCCCGAGTTCATCGAGTACCCCGTCCGCGATCGGGCCTCGTGGGCGTTCTACAAGGAGCGCACCGCCCCCGCCCGTGTCCTGGCTGTCGCCGAGGTCGAGGATCGCTGCCGGGCGCTCGACCAGCGCACCCGCCCGCTGGTCATCGGCGCCGGCGGGGCCTACTCCGTCGTCCGCTCGCTCATGGGGCCGCACCGCGCCAGCCTGATGTTCTACGATGACCCCGAGCTCGTTCACGACATCATCGCCTGGCAGACCGGCAGATTCCGCCGTTTCACCGCCCCGCTCATCGCCCGACTTCGCCCCGAGGTCGTCCAGATGGGCGAGGACCTGTGCTACAACCACGGCATGCTGATCAGCCCGCGCCAGTTCCACGAGTTTTGCGCCGCCCACTACCGCGAAGTCTGCGCCTGCGCCCGGGCCAACGGCGCCACGCTGGTCGCCGTCGACACCGACGGCAACGCGATGGAATATGTCGGCATCGCCCGCGGCTACGGCGTCAACGCCGTCTTCCCGTTCGAGGTCAAAGCCGGCAACGACCTGTTCCGCATCCGCGGGCAGTTCCCCGACTTCGTCTGCTTCGGCTGGCTCGAAAAGGAATGCGTCAACGAGGGCAACGAGCGGCTGATCCGCGACGAGATCACGTGCAAAGTCCCGCCGCTGCTGGAGGCCGGCCGCTACTTCCCCAACGGCGACCACGGCCTCCAGCCGTTGGTCACGTTCGATAACATGTGCCGGTTCATGACCCTGCTGCACGAGGTCACCGGCAACCCGGAGGGCGAGTTCCCCAGAAAGGCGGTTTGACGTGGGCATCAGCGTCGGCTTGGTCGGGCTCGGCTCCTTCGGCTCCGCGTTCGCGGAACTGTTCAACGCCCATCCCCTGGTCGATCGCGTCGCCCTGTGCGACCGCGTCCCGGAGCGCGTCGCCGAGTTCGCCCGGCGCGAGTCGTTCCGCAAGAAGCTCCGCCCGGCAGACACATTCGCCACGCTCGACGAGCTCCTCAAGACAGACATCGACGCCGTGGTCATCATCACGCAGCACTGGCTCCACGCGAAGCAGGCTGTCCAGGCGCTCCAAGCCGGCAAACACGTCTACAGCGCCGTGCCGCTGATGTGCGTCCCGGACGGTGACGAGATACTCGAATGGTGTGACAAACTCATTGGGGCCGTGCAGCGGACCGGCCTGCGTTACATGTACGGCGAGACGACCTGCTACCGCCCGCAGACCATGTTTTGCCGCCGCAAGGCGAGAGAAGGCGCCTTCGGCCACTTCGTTTACGCCGAGGGCGAATACTTCCATGACGTCGACCACGGCCTGCGCCAGGTTCGGGACAATCGCATGGGGACCGTGGCCGGGCGCGAATACGCGGCTGAACTCGCCGCCCGGTACGGAAGCCGCGCCGCCGCCGGGCCGATGCACTACCCGACCCACTCCACCGCCGGCCCCATCTGGGTCACCAACGCCCACATGACCAAGGTCTGCGCGTGGGGACAGCCCGCCCGCGTCCACCTCGACTTCTACGGCAAGGCCGACTTCGCCAACGAGACCGGGTTCTTCCTGATGAGCAACGGGGCGACCTGCCGCATCGCGGAGTGGCGCGAGATCGGTTTCCCCGGCCGCGAGATCTTCCGCCTCTACGGGACGCACGGCACGTTCGAGCACGACACGTGGTACGACAAGAAGGCCGGCACGAAGCTCAGCGTCGAAGAGATGCGCGAACCGCTGCCGGACGATGTCCTCACATCGTTTGCCGCCGTGAGCGGCGAATCGAAACTCTACGGCGGGCACGGCGGCTCGCACGCCTGGCTGGCCCACGAATTCGTCGACGCTGTCGCCCACGACCGCACCCCCGCGGTCAGCGCGTGGGACGCCGTGCGATTCACCGCCGCGGGCGTCATGGCCCACAAGTCCGCCCTCAAGGGCGGCGAACTGCTCGACGTGCCGGACTGGGGAGATGCGCCCGGCTGAGTGTCCCCTCAGCCGTGATTACCGCCGGATGCAGGCTGGGCAAGACCTTCTGATGAGGTGCCTGGCTGGATGCGATCAGGCCAGGACCTCCTGTTGTGCCGTGAAGGCCATGTTGGCCAGGACCGTGACCAGTTACCTGGAGACAGAGGGGAACAAAGCCGACGGAGCAACGTTGGGCAAGGCGGGCTTGGGTTTGGGCGGATCATGGCCCGACTGCAGGGGTCAGGTGCGTATCTAGGCCGTCAGGCCCCGCCGCATCAACAGCGCCAGTCCCCAGGCGCCACTGGCAGTGGTCCCACTGTTCATGGCCGCCCGGCGGAGATTCTCGCATCGCGCCACCTAACTGTCGCCGGGA
>JAQTVL010000520.1 GCA_028706835.1 Phycisphaerae bacterium
GCAACCGGGCAGATCCTTGACGTGTAGGCGGTAGCGGTAACCGAGCGCGTGGACCAGCCGGCGGACGGTCATTTCGGGCTTGGTGTCCTTGGCGCGGACAAGGGAGATTTGACGGCTGCGCTGTTTTGTGGTCAGATTGTCCATCGCGGCAGACCTGGGTTAAAGGCGTTCGGTCACGGAGGGCGATTATACGGTCATGACAACGGAATTCGACCCGGTAAAGGTTCAGGAAACGCTTCGCGAACTTCTGGCGTGTCTGCCAGACGACGGCGCTGACGTGGCGGGCGTGTCGGCCGGGCAGGGTCGCAAACTGCGGCGTGACCTCTTGGCGGCAATCTCGAGAATGGAAAAGCTGTGCGCGGCGTTGGATCCTGTCCGCCAGCCGGAGGTGGTTTTTGACCCGTCGCAACCGGAAATTGTCGGGAAACTGATTGCGCTCACGTTGTTGGAGCAAGCGCGGCACGGGTTGGGGCAAGTCGGGAAGTTCTACGGCTCCGGTGTCTACGCGATCTACTACAGGGGCGGTTTCTCGGCGTACGGTCCGATCAGGGGTAAGGACACGCCGATATACGTCGGGAAAGCTGACCCGAAGTCGCCGGATGCGAAGAGCGCGACGGATCAGGGTTTGACGTTGTGGCGCAGGTTGGCCGATCATCTGAAGAGCATCACGCGAGCAGAAAACCTGGAAGTGGCGGACTTCGATTGCCGGTACCTGGTGGTCAAGAGCGCCTGGCAGATCACGGCGGAACGCTATCTAATCGACCGGTTCAAACCGGTGTGGAATAATGAAATTGGCGTATGCTTCGGGTTCGGGAAACACGGTGACGACCCGAAGACGCGGAGCAACAAGCGGTCGCCGTGGGATACGGTGCATCCTGGGCGGGCCTGGGCCATGAGCGAGGGGAACGTGCCGGGCAAATTGGCCGCCGACAAGATACTGGGCCTTATCCGCGAACACTTCTTGAAGAACCCACCGAAAGAGTAACCGGCCGCCTGGGACCCTGGGCGGCGAGCGTGCCGGCTAGAATAGTTGTCGCGAGCTGTTTGGCGACGACCTCGGCAAGCGTGACCGGGACCGCGTTACCCAGTTGGCGCATGCATTCCGTCCAGGAACCTTCTAGAGTCCAATCATCCGGGAACGTTTGAAGTCTGGCGCATTCCCTAACGGTGAAATACCGGATGGTCCCGTCGTCGAATCGTAACGTGTTCTCCCCGCCTGGTACGCCGTGGTCGCCAGCCTTGAGCGCCTTGGCCGGTTCGTCGTAAGGGCTTCCGTTGTGGCCGGCGTAGGCGCGGGCGCCGGGGTTCAAGTAGTGGTTGGCGATATCGGGGGATTCCTCGCCGTCGTTCAACGGTGGCAAATCGGCGATTGCGTCTCGAACTGTGCGCCAAGGCTTAAGCATCATCTTGGGGTAAAGGGCCTGCAAACCGCGTACGCGGTTAATCAAGTTGCTGGGAAGTGGCGGGCGTTCGGCGGCGGGTATGCGGTGACGGTCCCAATAGTCCTGACTGACCCACTTCGCGTACAAAAGGGCATCCTCCTCGTGGGTGGGAGCCGGGAACGAGAATTCAATGGGTAGGTCGGACCGTATCCCGACAATCAGAACGCGCTCGCGGCGCTGGGGAACGCCGTAATCGGCGGCATTCAGCAACCGGTAAACGACATGGTACCGCAAGTCGGGCGTCCGCCCGCTTGTGTGCGTTCGTTCGAGGCGGGCTAAGTGCTCGGTCCAGTCCTCATCGCCTCTTCGCGTGACGGTGGGATAGCGTAACTGGTGGATAATGTAACTATAGTAGTTGGCGAAGTTCCGGCGGAGAAGACCTTTGACGTTCTCGAAGATGAACGCTTTCGGGGCAATTTCGCGGACAGCGCGGACAGCTTGGGGGAACATGTTGCGGGTGTCATTCTGGCCCATGTGCTTCCCGCCCAGGGAAAAGGGCTGGCAAGGCGGCCCTCCGCACACGAATTCAACATCGGGCGCGTATTGGCGGAAGTCGTGGGCGGCAACGTCACCCTCGATGATTTCCCAGTGGCGGACAAATTTACGGCGATCCCGTTGATTGCGGCGAAGCGTTTGAGCGGCGTTGTGGTCCCAGTCGATCACCATGCGGTGACAGAAACCGGCTTTGGCTGTGCCGAGCGCCAAGCCACCCGCTCCGGCGAAAAGTTCGATAGAGTTCATGCTGACTTCCCCGTCCTGTCGAGTTGGGCGGCATCGGTCAGCCAGTATTGTAACTCGATTGATCGTTGTCGCAAGCAATAGTCTTCTTTGACGGGCGGGCAGGTCGAAGTTACGTCTTCTTCGGGAAAAGTTCGTTCCAGCGGCTGACGCGGTGAGTGCCTGGCCGGCCGATGCCTGGGGTTTTGCTGCCGAATCCGCTCTCATTCCATTCCGGCCGGTAATGGGTGATTAGGGCAAACTCGGCGGCGAATACCCACCACTCGCTGGCGAATGTCAAATAGCGGCATCGCATGTCTGTAATGGCTATGTTCTGCCTGCCGCCGATCTTGGCGACGTGCTCATCCAGGCGAGCGCGCAGGGTTCGCTTGCTCTTTGTGGTTCCCCTGGAAACCTTGCCGATGTAGACCAACTGGCCTTTGTAGTAGAGCGCGTAGACGCCGCTGGCCGGCGGCCCTACTCCTTTGCTCAAGGGGAGGAGCGGGCTTTGCTCCAGGCGTTCGACGGCCTGGGCGCGTATGCCGCGGTCCAGGTCGAAATCGAATTTGTGCGGATCGTCGTTCGCCATGGCGAAGTTATCGGCTGATTCCGTGCGACAGGATTATCGAATCGGGACGCTGCCGCATCTTCGTGTTCGTGTCGCGCGGGGACGGAAAGAGGTCACGTGCAATTACGACGATGGTAAAGGGGGCAGAGGTCACGTACCATCTCCGCCGCAATGGGTCGTGACCTGCTCTGTAGAAGACCTGGCGTTTCTCAGGCCCGAAGGGCCGACGGCATGTGGCCCCGGGCGAGCGCAGCGAACCTGGGGAACCCGCCCCCAAAATACCAGCCAGCCTCGGAGAGGCGGCGGCGCGGCAGCCCTGCCGTCGCCTCTGCGAGGCTCAACCAACAGAGGCGACATGATCCTCAGGTTCGCTGCGCTCGCCTGAGGCTACATACCGCCGCCGCTTCGCGGCTGGGAATTCGTGGGGTTTTCTGTAGAGCAGGTCACGACCCATTGTTCTGCCCCGACCCTGACTTCCGCGGCCGGGCGACGGGACGCAGGGCGCTCGACAGGCGTAATCTCGCCGCCGTCGGCGACGCCCGATCCGCCTCGCCATACGGCTGGTCCCGAGCCGCGATCCGACGCAATGCCTCCCGTTCCGACTCGCTCTCCGCCCCGAGTGCCGCGTAGACCCGGCGAGAACGCCCCACAGCCACAAGTTTCGCTTGCTTCGGATGTTGCTTTTGTTTCGAATGCGCGGTAGTATCCATGGTGGAGTCCAAGGAGGTCCCCATGACTACCCTTACGATGTTCAAACCAGTCGCCCCGACGGAAGTGGAGACCAAGTTGGCGCGGGAATCCAGCCGCCGACTCGCCGGATACCGTCGCGGCGATCTGAAAGTTAGAGTCCCAGGGTCGGACGAATCGATCATCCTGCCGGCAGCGGCGGTGCGGCTTCTGATCGACCTGCTTTCGGAAATGGCGGCCGGCAACGCCATCACCCTGATTCCGATCCACGCGGAGTTGACCACCC
>JAQTVL010000031.1 GCA_028706835.1 Phycisphaerae bacterium
CGATGCGGTCGGGGCAACCGCCAGACTGCTGAAGATTCTTCGCGACACACGATCCACAGGCGGTAGCGATGCACACGTGATTAACACCCTGGGACTGATCGGACCGGGTGCAAGCGCGGCCATCGCGGAGATTGCCAAGAGCATCGATGAGTCGTCATGCGAATGGGCCGTCGGCATCGCTCTGTCGCGAATGGGACCGGAGGGCGTCGCCGCCCTGCTGAAACTCAGAGACCACAAGAACAAAACCGCCCGCATCTGGGTTCATGCGGGCTTGGTCCTGGCCAGGCGCGACTCGCGCCCAATCGCCGTCGACGTGAATCAAAGCATCGAGGCGATCATCGCGTACCTCGACGACGGCGACGCTTCGATCCGCCTCTCGGCCGTCAGGGCATTGGCCGAGATCGGGCCGCCAGCGACGCCAGCCGCCAGGAAGCTTGCCAACCTCTTGAAGGATAAGGACCGATGGGTTCGGCACTGCTCGGCCTGGGCGCTGGTTCAGATCGGCCCCGCCGATAAGACGCTCATTCCCGCCTTGCTGGATGCAATCTCCGATGCCGACAAAGACACCCGGAGTTACGCAATCATCGCCTTGGCCAAGATGGGACCGGAGGCGAGGTCCGCCGCACCAGCACTGGCGAAGTTACTTGTGCAAAAAGAAGGCGCGGAGTTGGCCTACCCGATCATCATGGCCATTCAGTCGATCAAACCGGACGCGAAGGACGTCGTTCCGTCTCTCATTCAAAAACTCAATGCCGACGTCGCCGCAAACACGCGCGGTCCTGACCCGCTACTGGTGGAGGTCCTCGCCAGCTATGGCGAGTCGGCCGCCGACGCGGTACCGGCCTTGATCCAATGCCTGACAGTAAGGGGAAAGAATGCCAGTTATCTTCATTACCCTGCGATTGGCGCGTTGGGCCGGATTGGGCCGAAGGCGAAGCCGGCAGTTTCCGCCTTGAAAACCCTGTCGCCGATGTATTCAGAATACGTCCACTGGGCATTGGTCCGAATTGAAGCCGCCAACCCAACAACAGTACCCGCTGGCGATTATCCTCAACAGAACTGGATGGAATAGAACTGGAGCCGCGTTCCCCAGAAAGAAGTGCTCAGCAGGTTACTTCAATTGGTCCTGCGCCGCCGCCATTTCCTCCGGCGTCGGCGGCTTGCCGCTCTCGATCTCGCGGATGAAGCAGTCGAACAGGTAGCTCGCGTCGTGCGGGCCGGGCGAGGCCTCCGGGTGATACTGCACCGCAAAGGCCGGCAGCTCGCGATGCACGAAACCCTCGACCGTCTTGTCGTTCAGGTTGATGTGCGTAATCAGTCCGCCGGCCTTCGCCAGCGACGTCTCCTCCACCGCGAACCCGTGGTTCTGACTGGTGATCTCCACCCGGCCTGTGGTGGTATTCAACACCGGCTGATTGCCGCCGCGATGCCCGAACTTCAGTTTATACGTGCTCGCCCCGAGCGACAGGCCGAGGAGTTGGCAACCCAGGCAGATGCCGAAGATCGGCACCTTGCCCAGCAGCCCGCGGATGGCTTCGACCGCGTAGGTGACAGGCTGGGGATCGCCGGGGCCGTTGGACAGGAACACGCCGTCGGGTTTGCCGGCGAGGATCTGCGCGGCTGAACTGTCCGGCGGCAGCACGGTCACGCGGCACCCGGCTTCGACCAGGTGCCGCAGGATATTCTGCTTGATGCCGCAGTCGATGGCGACGACATGGAACCGCGCCGGGCGGCCGCGCGGCGCCAGCGCGAACGGCGACTGGAAGCCGTGCGCCCAGTTGTAGGCCTCGTCCGGCTGGACCACCTGCACCAGGTCCGCGCCGGCCATGCTCGGGATGGCCTTCGCCTGCGCGACCAGTTTCGCGTCGTCCAGTTCCGCCGTGCTCAGCACGCCGCGCATCACGCCGGCCACGCGAAGCCGCCGAGTCAGCGCCCGCGTGTCGATCCCCTCGATGGCCACCACGTTCCACTTGGCCAGATAGTCTTGCAGCGACATCGTCGCGCGAAAGTTCGACACGATTGGCGAGAGTTCCTTGATGATGAACCCCTCCGCCTGCGGGCGGACGGACTCCAGGTCCTCGTCCGTGACGCCGTAGTTGCCGATCAGCGGGTAGGTCATCGTGACGATCTGGCCGGAATACGACGGGTCCGTCAGGATTTCCTGGTAGCCGGTCATGGAGGTGTTGAACACGACCTCGCCGGCCTTCGTTCCCGGCGCGCCGAACCCCCAGCCGGTGAACACGGTCCCGTCCTCGAGCGCCAGTTTCGCGATCGGCCTGCTCATCGTTGAAGCCTCAACTCCCCGCCCAACTCCGCCCGGCGTCGTCCCTTTTCGCTCAACTCCGGCGCCCGGCTAGCCGATAGTACGACCAAGGCTGTGGGTCTTCGTCCCTATGGGGCGAACAGCCTGGCTTGGGGATCCGAGTAACGGCGAGCTCGGATCCTCCTTTTTTTGCGCTCGCCGGCAAGTCCGCCCATCTTACCGGCCGCCCGCCATAATTCAATCGACTTCCGCCCGCCGAAGCCGTTAGGCTGCCGCCCGACAATCGTCCTTGACGCAACCGATAGCCAGGGTTATTATGCTCGGTCTGGTCGTCGTGTTCGCCGCGGAGGTCTGCCCCGGCAGCACCAGCCACGACGGGGTGTAGCTCAGCTTGGCTAGAGCGTTCGGTTCGGGACCGAAAGGCCGCAGGTTCAAATCCTGTCACCCCGATTGAAAAGGCCGTCCTTCGGGACGGCCTTTTCAATAGAGCAGGAGAACGTAGAAAGTAGAAAAGACAAGAGAACCGCCGAACGACCCATGTGTTTCAGGGCGATTAGGCCGCTCTCCTCGATCTACTCTCTCCTCTCTACTCCCTCTTGTCGTATCCTACTTCACCGCGCCGGAGGGGCCACCGTGTTGCCGGGCGTCAGCGTGCCGGGAAACAGTTGAAGTCCCGGCTGGGCCTTCGGGTCATTCAAGCGACGAATGGTTTCCCGCATCGCCCAGCGGCCCATGTCTCGAAACGGCAGGCTCACCGCGTTGATGTGCAGCATGCACAGCCGGCCCTGCCGGCTGTCCATCAGGTCGGTCGGTTGGCCTGTCATCCGGTAGGTTACGTCCTGGCTCGTGAGCGAGTCCGGGTCGGGATTGACCAGGTCGTCCCACGAATCCGCTCGGGCGAGGCTTATCAGGCTTACCTCGCCTGGAATCTGGACGCCAAGAATCGACAGCGCCAACGCCACTTCCCGGGCTCGGTGCATGCACGCGATGGCGGTGGGTCTCTCCCCGGGCGGTGTGCGAACCCACGTCTCCGCCATCGCAACGACATCATCGATCGTGTTCGTCGACATGACCCAGTGCGGGCCTTCCGTGATGCGATGACTGCGCAGAAACTCGCGGTACGTCTCAAGCCGCCTGGTGTGGGCCGGATCGGTCATTCCCGTCTCGATATTCCCGCCGTACCCGATCCGCCGATGGCCCGACATCCACAGGTATTCCATGGCCAGATTGACGTTTTGCGCGTGGTCGAACGCGCAACTGCTCACGCCGGGCCGATGGCACGCGAAGTCGACCGAGACCGTCACTCGCCGCTCCGCCAGCCGCTCGACCAGATCGTTATTGAAGACCTCCAGACAGATGATCGAGTTGAACCGTTCCAGCCCGAGGTGGTCGATGAACGCGCTGGTGACAGACGCGGGCGACCGGGCTTGTCCCAGGATCGGCTGGACCTGATGCCCCGCCCCGGCCGTCTCCGCCAGCACGCCCCATAGCACGTCGCGGTACCAAGGCCAACTCAGCAGGTTCTGCGGCGTGCCATAGAAGAACAACCCCGTGATGGCCGCCCCGAACGGCAACGGGTCAGCCACGTAGTTTCCCGATCGGCCGACTCGTTCGACCAGGCCCTGCCCAGCCAGCATCGCCATCGCCCGCGACACCGTCTGGAACGATCGGCCATAGTTTCTGACGAGGAGGCGTATCCCCGGCAGCCGCTCGCCAGGGCGGCAACGGCTCAGAATGTGCTGACGAAGTTCGTCGGCCAGCTTGCGAACCGCCAAACCGCCGGCGAGACGTGGTCTTGAGTCCTGTGGCATGGATCACCCTCCGACGTTTCGATGTTGATTCTGAGCACAATACGTATCTACATACCATAATAACACTTACGCAATATAATGCAACACACGCATATCAGTATGTGCGAATCTTCATCATATGAAAGCATGGTCAGCGCAGTCAATTCGACGACAAAACTGACGCCGAACGTGATTGTAAAACATTTTTTGCACTATAGTTATGAACTACTGCTGTTAGATTTTGCCGCACGATCCGATATTGGCACGCCGTTTGCTCTATTAGTATTTCGCAGTGAGAGGGATCGGTGTCGGTCCTGGACCTGATGGCGTCCTTTCGAAGGGAATTGGAACATGATGAAGCGAACTTCGATGCTGGCGGCGGTGGCCGTTGTTGCGGTCGTCGAAATGACGTGGTGTGGGACGTCCCAGGCGGCCTTGATTGACGTCGCCGCCTCGGCCAGTAGCACATACTCCCAGGGAGTCGCCAACCCGAGCGACGCCGTTAACGGCGTGGGTCTGACGGGCGGAACAACCCACAGCACCGATTACCAATCCGGGTGGCTCGGGGCCGCCAGTCTCGTCAACGCTCAGTTCTTTGTAATCGATCTAAAGCAGAACTACCTGCTGGACGCCACCAGTTCGCTGAAATTCTGGAACGGGAAGTACTCGACGGGAAACGATGGGTTTCGGAAAGTGAAATTCTGGCTGTCGAATGACGGGACCAACTGGACGGACGTGACCAGCACGACGACCATTCGCGATAGTGCGAACTCTATCGTTTCACTCATGCCCAAGGGGACCGGCGCGGGTTTTGACGGCACCGTGAGTTTCGGCGCGAACAGCAAAGCCCGATACATTAAGATCGAGGCGGATGGCGCTAGCGGCGCGGGGAATTATAGCGGCGATCGGCTCGCACTGTCGGAGATCCAGGCATTCGGCACGGCGACCGGCAGCAACCCCACCCTGTCGAACCGAATCACGACCATCACGGCGACGGGGTCTGGAGTGAACTACTCGACCACATCACCCACATACGCAGTCAACGGGACGGGCTTGACGGGCGTCGGCGACCAGCACAAGGGTAATTACGACCAGGGCACGTGGCTGGTCCAGAACACACAGACAGCTTCGTTGGACATTAATCTGGCTTCCCAAAAGACCATTCAGGGGTTGAAGATATGGAACCTCTGCGGCAACATCGCACTTGGGCCCAACGACATCAGTGAGACGAACGATGGCATGAAGACCATTGACATCTTCGTGTCCAACGACGGAGCCACTTGGAATCAGGTCTTTGACAACCTGACGCTTCCGATGGGCGACGAGACGCCCAACGCCTCCGGCAAGTACTACGACTCCCCGTTCGTCCTGGACACCCGGAGCATCGCCGGGCAGTGGCAGTACGTGCGTATCAGCAATGTGGGCAATACGAATCCGAACTATAGCGGCCCCCACGTGGGCTTGTCCGAGGTGCAAGTCTTCTCAACCTTCACGGCCCCCGTCCCCGAGCCGGCGACGATGGCGTTCCTGGCGCTCGGCGGGCTGACGATGATGGGGGCGGCCATCCGCCGCCGCCGGACGGCCTGATGGCCCCGATCGCGCGAAATAGATCACCGAAAGCCCAGCCACAGCCGTGGCTGGGCTTTCTTTCTCAACCGCCCGCGGCCTCTGGCGCCTTGACAACTCCCGCGTGACACCGCAGACTCCACTGCACGCCCGCGCCGCTGTGGATCGCAGGCCAAAGTTCTGACGGGGCCGCACCGTGTCGTCTACCCCTGCCAAACGAGGAACCGGGTCCGCCGAGTGGTTGGTGGACGTGGTCCGCCACCGGCTGCTACAGCAGATTCCGGGCAGCCGGCTGCCCAACCGGGCGGAACTGGCCCGGCGTTTTCGTGTGTCGACGCGGGCCGTCCGCCGGGCCATGGAGATACTCGCCGGCGAGGGGCTCGTCCAGAGCACCGCTCGCGGCGGCATGTACGTCCTGGAACAGGCCAACGCCCCGAGCCCCATTCGCCGAGTCATGGCCGTGCCCCTCAGATATGATTGGCCCGTTCCGCACCTCGAGCAGATCCTGCACGGAATCGACCTCCAGTGCGCGCGATACCGGCTCAAGTTCGAGGTCTATCGCAAACCCGTGGACCTGGCCGACCCCGACTGCCTGACTTGCACCTGCACGGGCGACCTGACAAAGGTCGGCTGGCTGTTTGTCAACCAGGTTCCCTCCGAGCAGTGCCTGCTCGCGTGGACCATTCGGGGGTTGCGGGTCGCCCTTGTCGATACGGTGGAGGCGCGGTGCCGAACCCACACCATCAATTGCGATTCGCAGTACGCCGCCTATCAGGCAACCGAGAAGGTCATCCTTTTGGGGCACCGGAGGATCGTCTATCTGGGGCCGCAGCCGGCGGGGTCTCTGGTCGGCGCCCGCCGGCGGGAAGGATTCGAACTGGCCCATGCGCACCACGGCCTGACGGTCTCGCCCAACGCCTTCTGGAACGACCCCGGCGACAGCAGCGAGCGAACCAGACAGGTGGTTCGCGACGGGATAGGCCAGTCGAGGCCGACCGCCATCGTCGGTGGCAATCAGAAGTTTGGCTGCATTGCGTTGTCCGTCTGTGACGAGGCGGGCCTGCGAGTGCCGCAGGATATCAGCGTCATCAGTTGCGGCCTGTCTCGGCGGGACCTGCCGCCGGTCGTGACTCGGCTAAGCTGTATCGACGAAGGCGAACCCGAGGCGCTCGGCCGAATGGCAGCCGACGTGCTGTTCAACGTCCCGCCGGGAAGCACCGCGGTCAGTCTGCTGGCCGGCGTGACGTGGCGGGATCGCGGGTCGATTGGCCCCCCGCGTGAGTGACTGGACCATTTGATCGCAGCCGCCGCGCAGAATTTTTCACAACACTATCTGCCGCATACACTTCCGGCGTAATTCCGCAGATGTTGCATCCAAGCATCACTATTGAATAGCGACATAACATCGTGCGCCACAACATTTAACGTTTCTATGCGTACCCAGATTGAAGCAGATGTGTTGCTTTTCATCTTCATGCGTCGGAAGGCACAAAACGTACCGTAGAATCGTAACGCATTACGAATGCACATCTTACGATTTCCGTTCCAGACGATAATTCGTCCTGGTACGCCGTTTGCTACATGTAATGTGCGAGGCAAGGAGTTCGCCTCCAAGGTGGATCGGCGTCGAAAACCGATTCGAGTTGGTGGGAGTCCAGGTGGTAGAACCCTTTGTGGCGGCGTAGCCGCGGAAAGATGGGAAGACCATGATGAAGATCCGGCTGAAGAACCGAGCGGTGGTTGTTGTGGCGGCAATCCTGTTCGCCGCCGGCGGCGAGGTTCGGGGCGCGCTGATCCAACTGGATTTCAACAGCGGGACTTCCGCGACACAATCCGGGTGGGCGGGGGTCAACGAAAATAGTTACAACGCGAACACCGTCAATTTGGGCGGTGGGATGACGGCCGTCGTCGGGGGATACCAGGTCGTCTCCAGCAGAGACCGCAGCGTGGCCACACCGAATTCCTGGCCAACCGGTTACGCGGACCTGCTGCGGGACTTCGTCTTCTTCAACAATAACCCCGGGTTTGTCAACGGCGGTGCGACCTCGCCGGCATTCAGCATCACCGGAGTCGCCGCCGGAACTTACAACCTGACACTGATCGCGGGCGACTGGGAATACGGTGACGCGGGCAACGTCAACGTCGTCATCGGCCACACCTCGGGCGGCAATTATTACGCCGACTCCACCAGTCTGGTGACGCTCCCGGCTTTGACCAGGTCAACCAGCAACCTTGCCACGGCCGAGACCACTCTTGGGATCACGCTGACCACCGGCCAATGGATCGGCATCGTCAGGGGCACGACCGGCAACGGCAGCGTCGCGGGCCTGATCCTGAACTCGGCCGGAAATGACTCCAGACTCTGGATCGGCAGCACGGAACCGACGGGCAGTCTTCAAACGACCAGCGGCGTCCAGCCGTTCGGCAAGGTGCTGCTGAACTCGGTCCAGAGCGAAGCCCTCAACCTCCACAGCAGCGGGACCAATGCGGCCGCCACCAATGCCTCGGTGGCGCTGACCGGCGCGGCGACATCCAGCACCGCCCCGACCCTCGCCAACTTCGGGACCCCTGGCACCACGATCAATGTCGGGCTGAACACGGCCGTCGCCGGCGACTACACCGGCACAGCTAACGCGATCACGATCCACAACCTCGCGACAGACACCGGCGGCACGGGCCGCGGCTCGGACAACGGCAACGCCTACATCTACGTCACCGGGACCGTCGGCTGGGCCAACGCGGCCAGCACGTCCTTCGACCCCGGCGAGGCCCTGTCGGCCGCCGTGGCCAACAGCACCCCCCTGGCGGGGCTAGCCTCCGTGGTTCACGACTTCGTCGGGAACACGAACTCCACCTCGGCTGAACTGCTGGCTGGGGCCACCACGGGCAGCGGGGCCCAGACGGTGCAGATGAACTGGCGTCAGCATACGACCACGGAATACACCGCCAGCAAGATCGTCAGCGACGTGGTGGACCTGACGCTGGACGTGAGCAAACTGGCCAGCGGCACCTACGTCCTTCAGATGAGCTACAACGAGAACGACCCGCTGATCGGCGGGCCGACCACCGAGGCGACGCTCGCCGCCAACGGGAAAATCTACGTGGCCTGGCTGGATGGCTCGACGTGGGTGAATGCAGGCATCGTTGATCTGACCCACTTCAAGGGCATCGGGGCCTACCCGGCCGGCGATCTGACGGTTGGCGACTGGGGCGTGGACACGACCAACAACAAGGCGTGGGTCGTCCTGGACCACGCCAGCACGTTCGCGGTCGTCCCCGAGCCGGCGACGATGGCGTTCCTGGCGTTCGGCGGGCTGACCATGATGGGGGCGGCCATTCGCCGCCGCCGCCAGGCGTAGCGTCTGACAGAATCCTTGCCAGGCGGAGAGAGAAGGTTTCCGCCTGAACTCGATGACGCGGGAATTTGGGTTCCCGCCGACGCTTCGATGGGTCCTCTTGTAAGGGAGTAAGCGATGGGATGCCGCAAGGTGATGGTTGGTGTGGCTGTGGCGTTGCTGTGCGTGGGCGGCGCTGCCCAGGCCGGCGTGGTCTTTAGCGCGGATTTTGAGAGCACATCCGGCTATACGGCCGGATTGGCCCCTACGCCGACCGCGCTGGGCGGCGCCGGCCTGGTCACCCTGGCCCAACCGGCCGGGCATGGGGCCGCCTATTGGGACGCTATCTTCGGCGGCGCGTCGGATGCCTACGTGGTCGCGGGAGTTGGCAAGGGCGGCGGCAATGCGGGCGCGTGGACGTGGAACTATACCGGCGGCGACATCGTCGCCAGCGATGTGTACGTGCATGGGTTGGGCGATCCGGGCCGCGGGGCCAGCGTCGAGTACAGGATGGATGTGAATTTCGCGTCCGCTGAACACGACTACGCGATCATCTTTGCCGCAAACAGTGCGTCCGGGACCATGTTCACCGTGCGATTCGGGAACGGGTACTATCTGGACAACACCACGGCCATTCACGCCGGCCTAAACGTCGGCGATTATACCCAAACGGCGGATCTGAGCGCTGGCACGTTCTCGGCGAACGCCTACCATACGGTTGTCGCGACGGTGAAATACGACGTTCAGCCAAGCGGCCTGAAAGACACCGTAGAGTTGTCCGTGGACAACGTGCGGGTGGTCGCCCCGCTGGCATTCAATGCCGGGGCGATTGACAACTTCGAGGTCAATACCGATGGCAACAGCAGCGCGGCGTTCGGGCCGATCTACGTGGACAATCTGTCCATCCAGACCGCCGTTCCCGAACCGGCGACGATGGCGTTCCTGGCGCTCGGCGGGCTGACGATGATGGGCGGCGGAATGCGTCGCCGCCGCCGGGCGTAATCGGATTTGTCTCGCTCTGCTCTCCCCGCCCCGCATCGGGATGGTCCCGTTGCGGGGCGTCTGTTTATCCGCAAACAGCCCATTCGTTTAGCCGCACGACCGAAGGTCGGCGCTAGAGTTCCAAGCACCGACCTTCGGTCGCGCCGCTTAACCGGACGAGGCCGAAATCGGTTATCATGTTGCCGATGACCGCGACCAGCCAACAACCCGCCGCCGATACGCGGATCAGCCTGGCGACGATGGCGCCGGCGGAACTCGCCCGGCCTCGGCGGGTTCGGCTGGTCAACGTGCTGCTGCCGGGGGGCGGGCTGGTGTCGCAGGACCGCGTGCTGCTCGGGGTGGTGCTCGGGCTGGCGTGCTGGGGGCCGCTGACGGTGGCGGCCTACGTCGCGTGGATCGAGCCGGGGGCGCTGCCGGTGCGGACGGTGATGGTGCTGGCCGGGGCGGGGATGCTGGCCTATCTGCTTGGGCAGTGGCTGCTGGCGCGGATGCTCGACAGCCGGGCGCGGCGGGAGGCTGACTACGCCGCCGGCACGGTTCCGCTGCTGACGGCGGCGTATGAGCAGATGTCCCGCGGCGACTACATCCAGGCGCAGATCCACCTCGACGCACTGCTGGCGTTCGACCGCGAGCAGTTCGAGGGCAACCTGCTCCAGGCCAGGCTGCTGGCTGTGCAGGGCAAAGCGGACCAGGCGCGGGAGGCGTATGCCCGCTGCCGCCGGCTGGACGCGGCTGGGCGGTGGGAGTGGGAGATCGGACGCGAGTTGGGGCGGCTGTCGAGTTGACCGCGTTCCTTGATACGCGCGGCGGGATCAAATAGAATACATCGACGAGAGAGGTGTCTAACACTACAGCGCGACTTCGTAGCACGGGCATCTTGCCCGTGGGTTTTCGGGGCCGGGACGCCCCCGAGAATCATTGGCGAGACGCCCATGCTACGAAAGACGGCCTATGTTGCGCTGTAGTGCTAAGCACCGAAGCGGGTTGAGCCGATAGTATTTTCGGCCTCGAATCTGCGAGGAAGTGCGGGAGCATTGCGCAGATCGCCGGCCAGCGAGGAGTGACGGATGCCATTCGAACGTTTCACCGACCGGGCACGCAAGGTGATGGCCCTGGCCAACCAGGAAGCCCAACGATTCAACCACGAGTACATCGGCACCGAGCACATTCTGCTCGGGCTGGTCAAGGAAGGCAGCGGCGTCGGCGCGACGGTGCTCAAGAACCTCGACGTGGACCTGCGAAAGGTGCGCCTCGAGGTGGAGAAACTCGTCAAGCAGGGGCCGGAAACGGTCCAGATGGGCAAGCTGCCGCAAACCCCGCGGGCCAAGAAGGTCATCGAATACGCCATCGAAGAGGCCCGCAACCTGAACCACAACTACGTCGGCACGGAGCACCTGCTGCTCGGCCTGCTGCGCGAGCACGACGGCGTGGCGGCGCAGGTGCTGATGAACCTCGGCCTCAAGCTCGAGGACGTGCGCGAGGAGGTGCTCCAGCTTCTCGGCGCCAACGTCGAGCAGCAGGGCGAGGACCCGGCGGCCACCGGCGAGCCCCGCGGCAAGACCGGCCGGAGCAAGACCCCTGCCCTCGATTCGTTCGGGCGGGACCTGACGGAACTGGCCAAGGAGGGCACGCTGGACCCGGTGATCGGGCGAGCCAGGGAGATCGAGCGGGTGATCCAGGTGCTCTGCCGCCGCACGAAGAACAACCCCGTGCTGCTGGGCGAGGCGGGCGTGGGCAAGACGGCGATCGTGGAGGGGCTGGCGCAGAAGATCATCAACAACGACGTGCCGGACATCCTCCAGGACCGCCGGATCGTGGTGCTGGACCTGGCGATGATGGTCGCGGGGACGAAGTACCGCGGGCAGTTCGAGGAGCGCATCAAGGCCGTGATGAACGAGGTTCGCCGGGCGAAGAACGTGATCCTGTTCATCGACGAGTTGCACACGCTGGTGGGGGCCGGCGGGGCCGAGGGCGCGATCGACGCGTCCAACGTGCTCAAGCCGGCGCTGTCGCGCGGCGAGATCCAGTGCATCGGCGCCACGACGCTGGACGAGTATCGCAAGTACATCGAGAAGGACGGCGCTCTTGAACGGCGGTTCCAGACGATCATCGTCGAGCAGCCGACCAAGGAAGAGACGCTGGAAATCCTCAAGGGCCTGCGCGACCGCTACGAGGCCCACCTCCGCGTCCAGATCACCGACGACGCCCTGCGCGAGGCCGTCGAGCTTTCCACCCGCTACATCACCGGGCGGGTGCAGCCGGACAAGTCGATCGACGTGATCGACGAGTCCGGCGCCCGCGTCCGGCTGAAGACCACGACCAAACCGCCGTCGCTGGCGGACGTCGAGGAAGAGATTCAGAAGATGACGGTCGAGAAGGACGAGGCCGTCAAGAACGCGGACTACGAGCGGGCCGCGGAGCTGCGCGACAAGATCGAGTCGCTCCGGCTGAAGCGCGAGAACGTGCAGCAGGAGTGGCGGCGGAGCGCGAAGGAAGTCGACGGCATCGTCGACGCCGAGGTGATCGCCGAGGTGGTCAGCCGAATGACCGGCGTGCCGCTGACCCGCCTGGAAAAGGCCGAGGCTGTCCGCCTGCTGGACCTGGAGAAGGAACTGCACAAGACGGTCGTGTCGCAGCACGAGGCGATCAGCGCGATTTCGCGTTCGGTCCGCCGCAGCCGCAGCGGCCTGAAGGACCCGAAGCGCCCGATGGGCAGTTTCATCTTCGTCGGCCCTTCCGGCGTCGGCAAAACGCTGCTGGCGCGGGCGCTGGCGGAGTTCATGTTCGGCCAGCAGGACGCGCTGATCCAGATCGACATGTCGGAGTACATGGAGAAGCACAACGTATCCCGGCTGATCGGGGCACCGCCCGGATACGTCGGCTACGAAGAGGGCGGCCAACTGACGGAACGCATCCGGCGCCGGCCTTACTCGGTGGTGCTGCTGGACGAGATCGAGAAGGCCCACCCGGACGTGTTCAACATGCTGCTCCAGATCATGGAGGAAGGCCGGCTGACCGACAGTTTCGGGCGGCACGTGGACTTCCGCAACACGGTCATCGTGATGACGAGCAACATCGGGGCCGACCTGATCAAGAACCAGGGCGGCTTCGGGTTCGCCAAGCGAAGCGAGGAGGCGAGCTACGAGAAGATGAAGGAAATGCTCCGCAAGGAAGTGGAGCGGTACTTCCGGCCGGAATTCATCAACCGCGTCGACGACATCATCGTGTTCCGCAACCTGACGCGCGAGGACCTGGTGACGATCGTGGAGTACGAGGTCCGCAAGGTGCGCACACGGCTGGGGGAGCACGGCCTGGAACTGGAACTGACGCCGGCGGCCAAGGAGCACCTGATCGAGAAGGGCTACAGCCCGGACTTCGGCGCGCGTCCGCTGCGTCGGGCGATCGAGCAGAGCGTGGAGGACCCGTTGTCGGAGGCGATCCTTCGCGGCGAATACAAAGGCTGCAACAAGATCAGCGTAACGGTGAGGGATGACCACCTGTTCTTCGAGGGCGTGACGGCGACGAAGGAGCCGCCGAAGGCGGAGCTAGCAGGGGCCGCAGGCACAACAGAGGTGCCGGACGCGACCTAGAATGTGATGGGGGGACGGGGGCACAGGCCATCGGGCCTGCGTGCAACTGGAGCGTGGTGATCGCCAAGGGGCGGGTCCGAAAGGATCCGCCCCGTTCTATTGCGTCGCCGCCGCGATGGCGGCCAATCGCGGGTCATGCCCTGGACGAATTGTTGCACCCGCTCGCAGGCGGTCAGCATGTCCCGGATGTTGGCAGGGTCGCGGTCAGGCGGCACGGTAGATGCTCCTGGCGGTGCTCAGTATCTCCGCCCGCCGGATGGCATTGGTGCTCTGCTCCACCGCCCGGCGCGTCAGCATTTGGACGTGCCGGCCGAGGATGCCCTCCAACTCGATTTCCATGCGGGCGTGGTCGAGCAGGCTGAAATCCGCGTCGTCGGCAAATGCGGCCAGCAGATCAATGTCGCTGTCGGATCGGAAATCGTCGCGAAGGACGGACCCGAACAACGCCAATTCCATTACCTTCCATCTGCGGCAGAAACTGGTGATCTCTCCCATCGGCAGTTGGTACTGGGCATCGCTCATTGTCGGGCTCCCCGTCAAATCCACACGTTTGATTATACCGTGCTTGACAGCGATTGGCCGAACAGATGTGAACGCCCGCCACGCACCTCGCCCCGGCTAGCGCGACTCGCCGCCGAGGGCGCGGATGGTGTCTTCGGGGCGGGTGATGCGGGTGATTCGCAGGCCGAAATTCTCTCCCACCTTCACCACGTCGCCGGCGCCGATGGCGACGTTGCTGACCATCAGGTCGAGCGGGGCCTCGGCCGGTTTGTCGAACTCGATGATCGCGCCCGCGGTGAGCTTCATGATCTCGTCCAGCCGCATCCGGCGTTCAGCCAGCTTGACGATGACGGGCACGCGCAGCCGAAGCAGACGCTTGGCGTCGGCGGCCTCGGCGTTCGTCGCGGATTCGGGATGTGCCTGGACGACCTGGGTCACGGGTAGAATCACCTCGACGCCCCGCGATAGTCGCGGGGGCAATTCCATTTATCGGTCAGGGGGCGGGCGGGGCTTGAAGTTACAGTGCGGAATGCCGAATCGCGGATTGCGAAGAGGCAAGCGACAGCCGCGACGGGGCTGGATCGCCGCCGCCCACCTGTACTGCCAACGAAGGCGGCGCCTCGACACCACACTCGACAAACGGCAATCAGAAACAAAAGGGCCGGCCCGGGATTGGGTCGGCCCCGGAGATTCCTCGCTCGTCGCTCAGTTCACGAACTTCTTGACGATCAGGGAGGCGTTGTGGCCGCCGAAGCCGAAGCTGTTGCTCATGGCCACGTTCACCGTTCGCTCGCGGGCGACGTTGGGCACGTAGTCCAGGTCGCACTGCGGGTCGGGGTTGTCCAGGTTGATCGTCGGCGGGATGATGCTCTTGTTGATCGTCATCACGGTGGCCACCATCTCGACCCCGCCGGAGGCGCCCAGCAGGTGGCCGATGATCGACTTGGTCGAACTGACGGCCAGTTTGCGGGCGTGATCGGAGAAGACGGACTTGATGGCGTTGGTCTCAGCCAGGTCGCCCAGCGGCGTGCTCGTGCCGTGGGCGTTGATGTAGTCGATCTGCTCAGGGTTGATACCGGCATACTTGAGGGCCTGGCGCATCGCCCGGGCAGCGCCCGTGCCGGCGGAATCGGGCGCGGTGATGTGGCTGCCATCGCCGCTCATGCCGTAACCGATAAGCTCGGCATAGATGCGGGCCCCGCGGGCCTTGGCGTGCTCAAGCTCCTCAATCACCATCAGCCCGGCGCCTTCGCCGAGGACGAAC